>NZ_JAZVJO010000074.1:0-3598 GCF_059453735.1 Peribacillus sp.
CAGAGAAATACACGCAAAAATAATCGTTTCCAATTTTAGTGCCCCTTCTCTAAACTTGTATTTTTTTCGTATAAAAGAATTTATAACCATAATTACAAAAAACACCTATAATTATTGTATAATAAATACAGTTATATTGAAAGAAGGGAAAGCTATGAAAAAAATGATTTTTTTCAATACCCAAAAAGGATTTACCTTAATTGAAGTCCTTCTATCAGTCTCACTACTGGGTATTATTTCCGTTTCTATCCTATCATTCTTCAATCAATCCTATGATTATACAAAAAACAACCAAAGTAAAACGGTAGGAATAAATGTTGCTAGAAACGTTGTTAATTATATTGAACAACTGGATTTTGATAAAACGATGGCCTATCTTCCTAACACATCAACAAGTCCCTTAGTCATAAATAAAAATAATTGTTCCGACCTCAGCAGTGATTCTACCTGCCAAAGGATCTTTGAATCTGTCATTAATAACGTTCGCTATGAAGCCGTCGTTACATTGAGTAAGTATGAAAAAGATCCTACGGAGAAAATTGATACAGAAGTTGAGACCCCCCTTAAATTAGAAGAAAGTCTGATTCCAATTTCTGTTAACGTTACGTGGAATGAACAGGAAACAACGGTGAAAGGAATTATAAAAAAATGAAACAGTTACTCTCATCTAATCGCGGTTTCACGCTCATTGAAGTTTTACTGACTGTAATTATTGGGACAATTGTCTCTTCCATGATTTATTTATTATTTACAACCGGACTCAATCTCTACCAAAAAATCCAAATCGAAGGACAGCTTCGAGATGAAGCCGATTATATAGCGACGATGATTTTAGATGAAATGTACAGCAATTCTCCTGAAAGTATCGAAACGACAGCTGATGGCATTAAACTTAACCGGGCCGGTACGAAAGAGATTGACAGCTATCTTATCGAGGATACTGATAAAGACAAAGCGGAAATAGACATTTATTTTAAAAATGGTCAATTTACGATTAATACGACCAAAGACAGCGGAACCGAGACGACTGTTTTAGATATTCCAAGTGCCACCTTACTAGAAGAGTTAGACGGCAAGAAAACAGAGATTTCACTTTCTCCGTCTTCTGCTTGTACGAATAAGGGAGACCAAAGAGAATGTACACATGGCACACTGAATGTAACGATGGTTATTGAAAATAACACACGTATACAAGGCTCACTGATTAAAACAGAACCGCTCGTTCTCGAGAGCAGCTTCGGATTTTAAGGAGGATCATATGTTAAAAAGTCAAAAAGGCTCCACACTTATAGCCGTCATGCTGGTCTTTCTCGTTCTGACAACCCTGCTTCTTGTCCTTTTAGCTGCAAATATTGGCGGTGCCAAGCGTACCGAAACGCGAGAAACGGATATTACCGAAAATCTAGATGCACTGGCTGCCATGAAAGAAGGCGTAGCTGTTACCCAAGCGTTCATCACCAATAACAGCCCTACTCTGCTATCTTCAATCACTACCTATGATACGCAACTTAAAAAATTTATGGATGAAGAAAACGCTAAAAACATCGGTTATAGGCTTGAAGATGCAACTAGTGCCCACACTACTCTGACAGCTGGTTTTACGAGAGTATTAAAAGTAACTAGTCCACCATACAGCCAGTTAGTGTATGTAACGGCCACACCAAGTTTTCTAAAATATGCACTCGGATCGCGTTCAAATCTAACCATGAATGGTTCACCATCCATTCATGGAGATATTTATTCACGATATTCCTTAAATATTAGTAATGAAGCATTATATTTGAATAACAGCGTGCTTCAGTCAAAATCAACGTATCTCCCGGTAAGCAAACATTCACCAGAAGTAACTTCAGAACTTTATATTGAAGAAGGCGATGTACAGCTTTGTAAGAGCGGCAATTGTTATAATAAAACCGTGAATACTTTTGAAAAAAACCCAATAGGCTGGAGCACCATAACCCGCGATAAATTACCGGTAGATATCCATACAGCGTTTAGTGATAAACAAGCCCCACTTTACGCACAACTGGATGCACCATTTGCTGATATCGATATACCTGGTACTTTTCTTGAAAAAGTAAGAGAAGTTGGGATACCAATAAACAATTTTCCTACTGGTTTGTATGATACAGAGGAAAAAAGAAATGCAGCTAAAGTCGCTCATATTCGCAATGAATTAAAAAAAGAAGTTGCAACGTATATAGATTCAAAAAAATTAGAAAATCCTCCACCATCTCCATATATTTTGTATCGCGGCGATCCAAATATTAATGTATCATCCTTAACAGTACCTGAGGGTAAATGGCTGATTATTGATGGAGACGCGAATTTTGAAGATAACGGTAAAAAAGCACTCGATATTAAAGGAAATATTTTAATAACAGGGAATTTAAAGCTGGCAGGGAAATTAAGTTTTGATTCTGTAATCTATGTATTAGGCCAAACCACCATAAAAAATGCTGATATTCATTGTTATCAAAATTCCTGCACAACCGGAACTATTGATAAAGATATTTGGAAAAATCCCGCCTTTATTTTAATGACGCAAGGCAATTTAAATATAAACTTGGTTAATAAGTTTAACGATAGTACCACTGGAATTAACGGGTATCTATATACCGCTTCAGTCGCAGATGTCTATGGAGTAGGGTCGTTACTAAATGTGACAGGTGGCCTCTTTTCAAAAGATAACTTAACAATCAATAGTTTTCGAGGGAATGCAGAGGACGGTACCCCTGAACTAAAGCTTACAGATAATGAAGATATTGATTCATCAAGATTTAAAATCGTTAACAATAAACGACTATTTTTCGAACAAGAAGATGCATTACCGAAAGTTAAACAGCTATCTGCCATTCCAGATCGTCTTGAAAAAGATAACTAACCTAAAAGTACTCCGCTGAGATTAGTCAGCGCAGTTTTTTAATGTAACCATCACGTCTTCATGTTTCCATTCTTTTGCATATCCATAAGCAGTTAATCCTTCGGGACTTGTTAACGCTGCGTTTGCTCCAGCTTTAAGTAACAGATTAACTGCCTCAATGTTACCAAATTCACTGGCATACATGAGCGCTGTTTTTTCAGCTTTATCCTTTGTATCTACGGCTATATTGTGTGTAAGAAGCAAGCTGATGATATCACTCCGGCCATTAAGAACTGCGCTGATTAAAAGGCTATTGCCACTTTTATCTACGACGTTAACCTGCTTCTTATCTGCCTTTATCAACTGTTCACATACCTTCGTTTTTCCTGACTGCACAGCGTAAGCTAGAGCCGTTTCACCAGCTTTATTGGTTACAGCTGGAGCAATTCCTTCTGCCAGCAATAGTTCCACTACTTCATCGTTGCCTTTTAATGAGGCATAATGCAGGGCCGTATTCCCCTCGTTATCAACAAGATTCAACTGATCCTTATCCTGTTTTATGGCTGTTTTAAACAACTTAACAACATCTTTTTGCATTTCAGGATTACCTTCAAGCTGAATACTATCATTTAATGAAAGTGACAGCTGAACAAAGAGCGGCATTATTGATTTTTCACTGATTTTCGCGTTTTTTTCAATTAGTTTGTTTGCGATCGTATACTCCTGATAAGCAAT
>NZ_JAZVJO010000075.1:0-12970 GCF_059453735.1 Peribacillus sp.
CACCCCTTTCCAGAAGTCGGGGAAAACAAAGCCGGACGAACTTATCCTAGATCTTGATCCGCCAGGACATGATCATTTTCATTTAGCCATCAAAGCCGCTCGCATTATTAAAAGCACCTTGGATACATTAAATATTTCAGCCTTTGTTAAAACGTCTGGAAATCGAGGACTTCAGGTGCATATCCCCTTACCGGCAGATGTCTTTTCTTATAATGATACAAGAATGTTCACCGATTTTTTAGGCGACTACATCACAGGAGCTTATCCAGATGATTTCACGACCGAACGAATGATTAAAAAAAGAGGCACTAAGCTCTATCTCGATTTTGTCCAACATCATGAAGGAAAAACACTAATAGCCCCCTATTCACCACGCGGCAATGATTTTGCCGGTGTCGCAACACCGCTTTATTGGGACGAACTCCAAGATGACATCCAAATTACGGACTACACGATCCTTACTGTCCCAGAAAGAATTAGAAAACTCGGCTGCCCTTTTGCAGAAATGGAAAAAGCACGATCCCAACAGCCTTTCGGAGAAGTCCTCGCCTTTTTAAAGCAAAACGGCCTCAAGCCGCCGCGGAATTGAACATAATAAAGACCAGCCTCTTTGAAAGAGTCTGGTCTTTATTTAAGTCATCTGCCATATGAATTCATTTTATT
This sequence comes from Peribacillus sp., assembly GCF_059453735.1. NCBI lineage: Bacteria > Bacillati > Bacillota > Bacilli > Caryophanales > Bacillaceae > Peribacillus > Peribacillus sp. The sequence goes on from NZ_JAZVJO010000075.1 coordinate 664, forward strand.
CAGCATTCTCAAACAGCTTTTATTCTATTTATTTAACCTTACCTAAGATCCTCAGTGTTTCATGAACATGAACCATGGCTTAACAATTAAAATGATAGTTAACTTTTAACGTTCTTTAATTTTTTCAGTTCTTTTTCTACTAATTTTCTTTCTTTTTCTTTCTCTTTTTTTGATAAGTTCTTATCTGACTTAATATTTTTTAATTGTTTACCCAGAATTTTAACTTTCAACGGAACGTCTCTTGTCTTTTTAGCAAAGCTATATGCTTCCTTCGAATTACCCTCTTCAAGTAAGCCGTTCGCCGCCAGAACATTTGCTCTTTCACTATCCTTCAATTCATCACCAGCAAGGGCAGTAACCTGTTGATAGTTCTTCTCCAGCCATGCTTGCTCAAGAAGAATCTCCGGCTCCATGGTTTCAATAGAAAGAAGTGCCTTGTTTGCCTCTTCTGATTTCAGCTTAACGAGTCCTTTTGCTGCCTGGACCTGAAGGGATGAATCCAGTTTAGCAGCTTTCATTAAACTGTCAGGAGTATTGAGGGCTAAATACAGATTCGCTAATACTTTTTTGTCTTCCTCAGATGGCCTTTTGATCGCTTCAAACGCTTGAATAGCTTCTTCATTCTTTTTCTGAGCCGTCAACTGATAGGCAGCTAAAAGAGTCTTTTTTTCATCCAATTCGTTTTGGAGTTTCTGCTCAACTTTCTTTTTCTCCTCCAAATTTGATGCCGAAGCTACTGAGTTTGGCTTTACTTGTAGAATATAACTACCTAGCAAACCAATAATCAATCCCAGTACTAAGAAACCAACTGCAGACAGCCAAAGCACCTTCCTAGATTTCTTTGTAGAAATTGATAGTGTTTCCTCAGAAGTTAAAGATAAATTGGGTTTCATTGCCGGAATGGATAAATCCGGTTCAGATTTTATAAAATTCACCATATTTTTCTGTTCATTTGATTTGTGTTTTTCTTTAGTAGATTTTAGATTGGATGAAGATCCAGTACTCTTAGTGTTGATTTCGGAAAGATCCTTAGCTAGAAACACTTCAATTTCCTTTAATGATTTAGCTTTTGCCAGCTGAATCAACTCTCTATCATTAAAAGAATTCAAGGGAATACCATTGTTTAGCAAATCGAAATAAGGCATACCAGAAAAAATGGATAAAATGATACACTTTATTTGATAAACGAATACCTTACCATCCTCTTGTTCAGGTGGAAGTACCGATCTGATACCTCTATAAATAAATTTCACTTTACCGTCCTGATTGCAGTAAATATTCTCAGGATGCATATACGTAGTAAATTGTGTTCCCTCTATTTTCTTCACACTAATTATTCCCTGTGCAAATTTTTGTTTCATGTACATTGAACTGTCATCCCATGTTTCCAATGGCTGAAAACCTTCTTCAAGATGGTAATGTAAGACAATCTGATTTGGTTTTAATTCCTGTTTCGTACAAGATAAAAAGAGAGAATCTTGTTTTTCTAACTCCTTTAATTGTTCCAAATCCTGAACATTAGTATCTTTTAATGGGATTTCCATGACCAGTCCTTCACTACTTTTAAACAGTACACCATGCGGTAGCAATACCTGATTTGCCAAAAGAAACACTCCTTTAGATTTTTACAATACTTAGAAGCTGAACATGAAATAACGGAAAAAAGTGTCTGCCGTCAAACCAATTAAGATAGCGAAAATACCATAGATTGCAACGATTCCATAAAAAGAATCGATTTTAGATGTAGTCAGGGTTACGAATGAATAGAAAGTAAGAATGATGGCTGCCTGAATCATAGACAGGAACAGCAAAGTAATAAAACCAAGAATGAAATCTACTCCAGTAAACGAAAAGAAAAAGAATAGAACGGAAATTGCAAGCGGTACCGTAAGTAATGATCCAAACCTTCCCAATACACTATGGAAAGACACATTTGACCCAAACATTGCTTTCAAGACGGCAAACACAATACCAGCTGCAGCAAGAAATCCAATGATTCCATAAAAAAGGACTGTAAAGAAGGTTTCAAAGAATGGTGTTCGATAGCCAAAAAAGTCCGTCCAACCACTTGTCCAAAGACTGATCTTAATGTATCCTCCAAGTGCTAGCAGTAAAGATATGATTCCAATCGTGATATATCCATAAACAAAGTCTAGAGGTCCACTTTTTTGTGCCCTTGCTAATGGAGCATTTAGGTTTTCTCGGATAAACTGCCAATAACTACTGACCGTCTCTTTAACCTTTCCACTAGGTGGTTTGCCCCCTATGGATTCTCGTTTGGATTCAACATGACCTAGGTCAAGATCTGCTGAAGTTTCCCCTGCATTAGGCTGCTTTTTAAATTCAGATAGCGTATCAAAAGCAGGAAGTCCACATTTAATACAATATTTCTCACTTGCCTTCATTTCATGTCCACACTTTGCGCACTTCATATCCTTCAACACCCTTTTCTCTAGCGATTTATTTGATCACTAATAATATATAAAACAACTCCCAAAAAGAAAGAAATTGCAACAATATATTTCACTGCCATCCATTCTGTTCCGACAAATATAGTGGATACTCTTTTATTTTCTTCCTTCGCCTTGATGAGCAGCTCCCTAGTTTGGTCTGCAGATTGCACCCTGTCGTCCGGATTTGTTTTGACTAACAACTTGATGCATTGCTTTAAACTCTTCGTCAAACCTTTTCGCAGCTCTCCAACTGGTTTTTGTGAAATATACACATATCTACCGCCAGTCAATAGATAGTACATGAGTGCCCCTAAAGAAAAAAGATCTGTTCGGGCGTCAGATTGTCTTTTTTCAAATTGTTCAGGTGCAGCAAATCCAACAGTTCCTATTTGAACTGTATCCTTAAGCTGATTATGTACGTATTTACGTGCGATTCCAAAATCAATTAACTTAATGGCTCCTTCATTGGTAATCATTATATTAGCTGGTTTTAAATCTCGATAGATAATGGGATTCGGCTTTCTCGTGTGTAGATAGTGGAGAACCTCACTAATGGTTATTCCTATTTGTATAACTTCTTCTTGATTCATTATGCTTTCTTGCTGTTCAAAACATTCCTGAAGCGGTTGGCCATTAATATATTCCTGAACGAGATAGAAATAACGATTATCTTCAGAAGAGAAAAAGTCCAAAATTTGAGGAAGGGCAGGATGATCTAATTCACTTAAAATTTTTGCTTCTGAAAATAACCTTCTCGAGATCTTTCTATTCAAATCAGCCACTTTTATTGCTACTAAGGTCTGCTTGTCTATTTCAACAGCTTGGTAGACAATAGACATGCCTCCAGATCCTATTTCCTTGACAATCTGATATTGATTTTTTAGTATCTCACCCTTTTTCAATTGGATATCATGTTTACTCATTTAGTTAACCCCGCGATTTAATTTTAAAAAGGAAAAAAAAGATGATTTTTTCTCGCTAATCTCATCCTTTTCAAAAATGTTGCGCAGCAACAAGACAGTAATATTGTCACGTGTTCCTGAATAGTTCGCTAACTTAACAAGATAATCAGCCATAGTCTGTAAGTCTGTATATTCTTTTTCTAGACCACAAAGGGTCTCCGTTATTTCCTCATTCGAAAACATAGAATAAAAACCATCACTGCAGAGCAAAAATAAATCACTAGATTGATAACTTCCCATTTGTTCCCATGACATTACTTCTTTTTTAATCCCCAAACATTGAGTTAATACATTCCTTTTTTTATGGTTTCTTGCTTCCTCTTTTGTGAGTCGACCTTTTTTAACTTCCTGTCCTACCCAAGAGTGGTCGTCTGTAAGTTGTATAATCTCGCCTTCTATATCCAGCGCCTCAGTATTCTGTAAGCGCAATACTTCTTCTACCTGTGATTTTTGTTTAGAACGAAAATAATTTTGAAAACCTACACCTCCTGCTTTTATCTGATATATACGACTATCACCAACATGACAAACGGCATAGTTTCCTTTATAAAGAACTAAGATTGATAGAGTTGTACCCGTTTTTCCCTCAAATTGAAGTAAATTTTTATTGATTTTCTGCAGTAAACTCTTCATTTCTTTCATTATATTTTTCAGTGGATGATTTTTTTTCAAAACTCTTTGAAGATGATTTTCCCACCATTCTTCAAGCATGCTTACGGCTTTTTGACTAGCCGCATCTCCACGATCATAACCACCCATTCCATCTGCAATAGCGACCATCGTAAATTCTGTCGTACCATTTTCCTCGAATTGTTTTATAAAATAAAAATCTTCATTCCTTTTTTTTACCGGACCAGTATGAGTAGACAAGCCAATCTGCCAGTATTGATTTGGAATCATTCAGCTCTACTCCCATTTAAAGTGATAATCAATCTTACCCAGGGATATTACATCCCCACTATTTAATGCATAAATTTTATAGGGAACTATATTTTCACCATTTAATTTAGAACCATTTTTGGATCCCAAATCCTTTAATCCATAGCTATCCTCAATCCTAATTAGTTCTATATGCATTCTTGAGACTCCAACTGTATCCTCCATATAATCAACTGAATCAGTGCTGCGGCCAATGGTAAAGTGATCTTCATTAATGATAATCTCTTCTAGATCACCATTTCTCTCAACCTCTAATACTGGGCGGCTGTAAGTAACCATTTCCTCATCACTAGAATCATCCTCTTCTAATAGCACTGTATCATCACTCTCAAATTGCAAATTAGTATCAACAAATCTATGCTTCACTGGACTAAAAGGTATAGGTGCAGGTACTTCCATTCTAGTATCACTTACAGACATTGAGCTCACTGAATTTTGAATTTCAAAGACAGGCAGAATGTTTGATTCAGTCTCTGTGGGTACGGGTGTAGCGAATACATTGCTAGTGTATGTCCGCTCCCCTGAGACTGCCTGCATATTATATGGATAAGATGGTATTACCTCTTTATTCATAGTTGAGATAGGTTTTTCCTGTACTTCTCTTTCCTGTACAGCCTCTTGCTTAATTTCGTTTACGCCATCTGACTGCTTGCGCGGCCTTTTGAAAAGAAAGAAAATTGTACTCACTGTGATTACTACCGTTAAGCTCGCAGAAACATATAACATTACCTGACTAGGAATGATTTCATAAACCTTCCATACAATCACTAAAAGTAAAATAGCAAAGATAGAAATATAGAATTTAGGATTCTTCTGTTCACTCTGTGGCTGCTTTTTTTCCTTCTTTTTCGTTTTCTTATTTTGCTTAGGCTGAACCTTTTCAGTTTCCTTTTTTTGTAATTCATCTTGTTGTTGAGCATGTATGGGCTGAGACTGCTCCAGCACAGTCCGATGGTCTGCTTGTCCATGAGTATGAAGGTCTGGTTGAGAATACCCCTGTTGAGGAGCCATATATGGGGCAGGTCGAAGCTGTTGTAGATTCATTAAAAGCTCTTTTAATCCATTAACGCTAAATGAAGGATCTTTTACATAACTAACCAGATGTTTCTTTTCACTGCCTTGGAAACCCTCAATTTGTTGAGAGACCGAAAGCAAGAGATCCTTAATTTCATCAAGGGTCGATTTTTCTTTTTCAAAAAACTTCACTGGTACATACGTTAAATAAAGCTGCTGTGGTTCTTTACCTATATAAATAAACGATTCTTTTAAAATATATTGATGTTCATCCAACATATACAATTTACTCGTTTCTAATGTAGTCAAAATATTAATAAAAAGCTGATAAAACTCATATGAAGTAAACGTATGCACTTTAAGATAAGCATCTAATGTCCGTTTCGATGTAATGTCATAATATAATTTTATATTGAAATCCATTTCTTCTATAGATAGTTGAAGGAGGTTTGGAATCTGATTTGACTGCATCATCCTCACTTGGAGAGGGATCAACGCCTCATCCGTTAGCTGTTCTCCATTTTTTTCATTAAACATTAAATAATGTCCGTTCTTTTGCTGGAAATCATAACCTAAATCATAGACTATTGACTTCATCGTTATTCCCCCTTTGTTCATTTAATACAGAGTATAATAGTAGTAAGTCGTTATTACTGCCGGAATTACTGCATACATAAACGGAAAACGTGTACCTTTTTCAGCTTTAAAGTTTTCAAGCTCGGTAAAATCCCTAGAAAGGTATGAACCTATCAATGCAAAAAGGGCTGCTGTCATTTTCCTTAAAAAAGTTCTAGTGAACAATAAAATAAAAATTCCGATAATACCCCCGAAAATTATGGAATACATCATTAGATAAAGGACCAACTCAACACCAACAATCGCACCAATTGCAGCAAACAGCTTGACATCACCTGCTCCCATCGCACGAAATAAATAAAGGATGAGGAAAATTAAACCGGCAGCCAGTAAGCCAAGCATAGAAAATACCAATCCAGATACTCCACTTATAATCATATGAAACATCAGCCCAAACACCATCCCAGAAAGAGTGAACCAATTGGGAAGCCGGCTGTGTCGAACATCAAGGTATAAAGCAATAAGTAAATAGCCAAATAAACAATAATCAGAAATTTGCAGCTGCAACTATGTTCACCTCCTTATGCTCCTGCCCAGAGACGCTCATAGGCTCTTTTTTGCAAAACAATTTTTTTATTGATAAATGGGGCCACAATTTTCATTTCATAGGTAACTACAATTCCGATATACGCATCCCCGCCGCCAAAACTGTTTGGCAGCTCCACTTTTTCTATTTTTAGTTTTCCTTTGCTAGCTAATCCATCATGGTGAGAGGCATCAAATTTATTCTGGGCAGGCTTCTCCAGCACAGACCCAGCGAGAGAGCCAAGAATATTGGTAATATCTATGTTGAATTCGCTTAAAACTAGATTCCCAATTTCTTTTGCCTTCTCTAGATTCAAAGCATCACCTGTGTAATTCTTGATTTTCGAATCAATAAATGCCTCACCTGAATCTTTTATCAAGACCGCAGGGTAGACATGTGCAGCAATCACTTCAGCTGTTTCACCGGCTGCCTTCTTTAAAGCCATATCGACAATAGAGATTCGAATGATGGTTGCCATGAACACAATAAATAATAGAAAAAACGGCATCACCATTGCAGCTTCTAGTGTTAAACTCCCATCCTCGCACCTGCGAAATCTTTTTAACACTAAGCTTACCTCCTCCCTTTTTGTTAGCTCCTGAACAGACTTACCTTTTTGTACATAATAAATTCAGTTTCAAACTCTACTTTAACGAAACGAATGAAAGAAGTTTATAGGCTTAGATGAAATTAAATAGAGCGTTGGCAGGCGATTTATTACCTGCCTACTGTTTTGAAGACTATTTCAATTCGCTATTCTTAATAGTCCAAACCGCATTATTATATACCGTGTTTCCTGCACGGAAACTTCTGTTTGTCATCAATAAATAGGTTTCGCTTTCATATGCCTCAAATACTGCTTCTCCACTAACAGATTCTCCTGGTTCTAGACTACCTGTAAGTTTTTTTAGACTTTCAAAATGTACAGAATCATCAGACCTTCCTGCTCCTTTTATATCTGTTACCATTTCTAATGATCCGATTTGATCCTCCGTATTGAAAGCTTTTTCTCCAACATTTTTAACACTCAATTGTGTAATAAGGAGATTACCTATTAAGGACTTTTCTCGATCAATTTCTTTAACACCTTTTACTGATTCTAAAGTTACTTCAAATTTCCCCAGAGTACTTTCAATAGTTGCTGTATCTCCAATTTTTAAATTATCTTGATCTTTAGGTGTTCCACTGGTTTTAGTATCTTTACTAGTATTAGTATCTGTCGTATCTTCAACTTCCTTATTGTCTGGATCAGATGAGGAATTTTCCTTTTCTGTTTGCTTATTTGTTTTAGCTGGATTATCCACTTGATCACCCTCATCAGAGGAACACCCCGCCAATATACCTAAGTTCATACATAGTAGCCCTATCATTATCAATACTTTTTTCATAGTTTGTCATCCTCAATCAGTTAGTATGAATAATTCACCTAAATATAGTAGCGGTTATCTACTACTTCGCCTTCTAATGCCCCCGAAACACCTAACATACTTGTCATTCTTGGCAGGAAGCATACTTTAACCGACGCAGTAGTTTCCCTACTAATATAGGTTGGAAGCTTAGTTAAATCGGCTTTCGTTTCGTGTTCAATCTCCCTTTTTGTTAACATTCATAACAAATTCAGTTTTAAACTCTACTAATCTAAACGAATGAATAAAGTTTATAGTAATTAAATAGAGCCTAAGCAGGAAATTAATACCTTTCAGCTGTCTTGAAGACTATTTCAATTCGCTATTCTTAATAGTCCAAACCGCATTATTGTATACCGTGTTTCCTGCACGATAACTCCTTTTTGTCATTAATAGATACTGATCACTGTCATTTGCCTCAAACACCGCTTCTCCACTAACAGAGTCGCCTGGTTCTAGATTCCCCGTTAGTTTCTTAAGACTTTCAAAATGTGCAGAATCATCAGGACTTCCATCCCATTCAATATTAGTCACCATCTCTAATGTATCGATTTGATCCATCGTATTGAAAGCTTCTTCTCCAACATTTTTAACAGTCAATTGTGTAATAAGGAGATTTCCCAACATTGATTCTTCTCCATCTATTTCTTTAACACCTTTTACTGATTCTAACGTTACTTCAAACTTTCCCAGAGTACTTTCAATGGTTGCAGTATCACCAATTTTTAAATTTTCTTGATCTTTAGGGGTTCCACTGCTTTTGGTGTTAGTTTCCTTTTTAGTTGTAGTACCCTTACTAGTAGTTGTATCTGATTTATCTTCAGTCTCTTTATTAGTTGCATCATCAGAAGACGAATTATCATTTTCTATTTTATTATCTGTTTTTGCCTCGTTTTCTACTTGCTCAGTTTCATCTGAAGAACATCCAGCCAATATTGCCAAGCTCATCCCTAGTAGCCCTTTCATTTTCAATACTTTTTTCATAGTTTGTCATCCTCCATCAGTTAGTATGAATAATTCACTTTCTTCTTAATATAGTAGCGGTTGTCTACTACTTCGCCTTCTAATGCTCCCGAAACACCTAACATACTGGTCACTCCTGGCAGGAACCATAATTTAACAGACGCAGTCGTTTCCCCACTTATATATGTTGGAAGCTTAGTTAAATCCGCTTTCGTATCATGCTCTATGACAGCCATTATTCTGGCGACTTTATCTCCTTCGCCATGCATAAATAGGAACAAACGAAGGTAATCCCTATAACTAGGATAAAAATTTTTTATTTTCGAAAAAAATCTAATTTTTTGCCCATCTTGTATTTGTGTCATTTGATTAGCTGTTTGAGTAATGGCAATAGCTAAAGCAGCTGCCCATGCAAAGGGGCCAGCGGCTGTTGTAGGTGTTGATAAAGCATCCAAGAGATTAATAGCAAACCGAAACGCAAATAGTTCTGTCATGGCTGCCGCATAATTGGCTCCTGATGAATGCAGGCCATACGTAATATATTCAACTTGATTATTCTCGAGTAATCCCGCTTCTGCTCCGCTTTTTGAAAAATCATGTGCTTTAAAATGGTTTAGAATATATTCGTTAATGTACGCTTTATCGCGAGAATTGATTAAGATATCACCAATAGACTTAAAAATCGTATCAACAATACTCATAGCATCCTTAGCAAAATCATCGGGATCTTCTTTATTGAATTCACTTTTACTTGCTTCGATTGATCCTTTATATTTACTTAAAAGAGCTTTGAGTTCATTATAAGCTGCCTGATCGCCCATGACTGCTTCAGCTTCACCTATCATTTTATCAAAATCCTCCATAGCCTTTTCCAGATCGTCTTCTGCTTTTTCTTCTTCCTCCTTGGTCGCTTCATCTCTATGAGTTTCCACTCCCTCAATCATGGCTAGTGCCTCATCAATAAACCCTTTTGTCTTCGTCTGTCTGCTGCTCAAATTTTGCGATTGTGTTGTCAACAAACTCCTTGATGCGTCCTTGAGTCTTGAACTACTCGTAAATGACTCAAAGTTTTTTATGTATGGTACTAACCCAATATCACCCTCTGCAGCAGTAATAGCCTGATTAATTTTCTCTTTCAAATCAATAAAAAATGATTCCTCCATGACAAAGTCAGTAATTTTCTCTCTCATATTTGCTAAATCACCGGCCCCAGGAGCATCTTTAACTGGATTTTGCGCTCCTTGTGACGCTTCGATTGCATTCGCATAATCCTGTTCAGCTTGATCACGATTTTCTGCTATTTTATCGATAATTTTCGCATTAAAAACCTCAGCCTCTTCCAGAAGTTTCAGTGCATCCTTTAAATCATCTCTTACTGCTTCGGCCTTCATATTCATTTTTGCCGTGAGTGCTGCGACATTTTTCTCGAAATCTTTTGCTTTTTCTTGCTTGTCAGCGTTCTCTTCTTCCTCTTCTCCTTCCTCTTCTCCTTCAAGTGGTACGACAATATCAAGATATTCATCAATTTGAGCAACAATGTCCTTGACGTTATTTACTTGGGGAAAGGAAGAGTTTGCTTCGCCTTTAATTAGGGTATCTAAATCATTTGCATTTCCAGCTGCAGCCTTGAGCTTATTCTTTACCTCTTCTAATTTTTCGTCCCGCTTTTTCGCATTTTTGCTGATATCGGCTATGATATCTGTAAGAGCAGAAACTTCCTTAACAGCATCAGAAACGGAGAGAAATCCTTCAATTAGTGACTCTCCGATTTCCATAGGGGCCTTGTATTTCATATCTTCAAGGATCTGATACTCAATCGTATTTTTATTTGAAAGCATTTTACCATCATCTAGAGTAGTGGTAACTTCCCCGTCGACTGGTGCTGTATCAACAAAACGAAAATAATCTCCATCTTCTTGCTTCAAATTTTCTTCAAATACTTTTTGGAAAATATCATTGGCCCCTTCTTGGCCGCCTTCAAAACCAAATAATCCATAAGATTTAACATCTTGATTGTAGGACGACATAGTAGAACGTATCGCTGCTTTTGCCGCTTGGTCTGCATCTCGTTCCGCTGCCATTATACGAATAAAATCAATTAATACGGCATTAAAAACAAAAAGGAGAAGGGTAATAATGATTGCATAAATAGTGACTGCTCCATTTTCATCGATAACAAATTTATGAAAGCCTCTTTTTATCCATTTCATTTATTCCTTCTCCTTTTCTAGATATATTGCTTTAAACTATTTTTTTTTACTTTTAAATTGTGTAATGTACCCTTTGTATTGGAGTGCTTCTTCAGATAAATAAATAACAAAATCAGTATTTCTAATAAATTCCACTGGCTCTGTTACAGCCCGGCTAGCTTGTGCCTGCATGATATTCATTCCGAATAATTTCTCAACGGTTGGCGGAAGATACAAAGGCTGCTTCAATGAGACAACAATACTGTTCAATCCTTTATTACTTATTACCCCATTTGAATAGCTTACCTCCCCAGTAACCCCACCCGGTATATTACTAACTAACTCAGAATGTAGTTTTTTACCAATTAATGGATCCTCCCCTCCAAAGTCTAATTCGAATTTGGAAAGGATACTGTTACTTGTAAGGCGCCAATATAAACCATCTCCATTATCAGTTGTATATTGACTAAATGCTCCCGTTTTAACATCTTTGGAACTGTTATTCCACACAAACGCTACGTTATCCGCAATTCGATTTGCTTCAAATTGAAGAATGGATTTATAGTAGATGACTAGACTAAAGAGGATAAGACTCATCGTGATGATCAGAATCATTGGGAAAATCATCGAAGCTTCTATGGTGAAATTACCAGAATCACTTTTAATAAATGTTTTGACTGTTCTTTTCTGATATCTTTCCACGTTTACCACTTTCCATCTTCGTTTTTTTATTATTCGCCTTGGAATTGTGTAACTTTTCCATCACCAAAATTTAATAGACTAGTAACCCAACTCGTGATTTTTTCTCTAAATGCTAAAGCAATTACGACAATAACAGCAATAATTAACATCATTTCAAGTGTTTGTAAACCTTCTTCGTCATTCCAAAATTTTGATAACCAACTAGAAAATTGTTTCATTTTAATTCCTCCATATAATTTTTTTTATAATATTGATATTGCCGGATAACCTACAATAATCATCATGGCAATAAAAATCAAGATTAGTGGAAATACGAGCTTCGATGAGGCTTCTTCCCCCTTGGTTCTGGAAATACTTTTCCTTTTTTCCCATAGGACTGTTGATAATTCTCGAAGCGATATAATTAGATCCTGACCGCCTTTGCGATAGTTAAGCAGGACCGTAGTAGTAAATAGGGATACTTCCTGTATTCCGCATTTTTTACTAAATTCATTCATGACATGTCCGAAAGGTTCAT
>NZ_JAZVJO010000076.1:0-1787 GCF_059453735.1 Peribacillus sp.
TTTAAATAAGAAGCTGCTGTTCAATTAAACGATAACCTGCCATAATCGCTTCATAAACAGCTTGTTCACATTCTTTTGCTCTTGAATTTGAAAAACTCCAAAACCTAGTATAGGCATTTCAATCCCATTGTTTAAGATGATACTTTGCATACAAGTTCCTTCCTGTTTAGAAAATTACGCCTCAATCTTTATAACGTAATAAATACGTACATCCAGAAACAAAAAGAGCCATCACATATTGGACAGCTCTTTTGATTACCCTATTAGTTCACTTCATAGCCTGCATTTTTCCAAGCAGTTGTTCCACCTTCAATGTACGCAACATCTGTGAATCCCATTTGATGAAGAAGGTAAGCGCCTAGAGCCGCTTGTCCACCAGCACCGCATGTAACTAATACGGGACGATTACGATCTGCTAATTCACTTTCTCTCATTTGTTCTGGCAGTTCAAGATCTGCACGAATACCCAGCATTCCTAGTGAAATATTTAAGCTGCTAGGAATTAATCCACATGCTCCAGCATCTTTTGCATCTTGTACATCAATGACTAATGTGTTCGGATTTTCTTGGATTTTTTCACGAGCTTGTGCAGAAGTAACTCCTGGTACATGTTCACGTGCTTCCCCAACCATTTGCATAAATGTTTTTGCCATTGGTAAAACCTCCATATTCAACTAGTATTTCTACTTAACTATAATACATTTACACATAAAAATGAAATTCCAGGTATTTTACGTGACAAGTTCCTCTAAAAAAAGTTAGGTTTTGTGATAAAGAACGGGAGAGAGTCCACTCCAACGATTCGAGCATAGGTGAAAACCTGTCCTTTGTGATGGATTTCATGATCAATCGCCGCTGAAATCCAATTAGCGCCTGTGTCTTTCATTTCATTCATCTCTATCGTCATCTCCAAGTTCTCTGCAGATAAACCTCGAAAGCTCTGAAGTGTTTTTTCTGTTGCCTGATTCAAATACCTTCTTAATTCATCCATCGAATGTGCATTCACTGGTGCAGAAGAGGTAAATGGCTTGTTCTGAACCTTTGCTAAAAACAAATCAGTGGACACTGTTATATGGATCACTAACGCACTCAACGGCATCCCCCCATCCCAAGGGGAAAAATGAAGATATTCGTCATCGATCTTTTGTAGTACTTCTTGAAGGACGTGCCGATGTCTCTCCCAGCGTTTCTGTAAATTAGCGACACTTTCCATTCCATTTCCCTCCTGAATTTTAATGCTTCATTTTTTTTGAAGGTCATTTGATAAAACATACCCTTTGTTTGTTCGGTACGGCAGTTTTGTAGCCCAAAGAATCCACCAAATCAACACTGGCTGAAAGACTAGTCTTACCCATAAAGCCCATTGAGGGCTAGATTCAAAGCCAGGTGCGGGAATGCCGGCAAATGCAGCATAAAGATTAGCTGGAAAAATCAGCACTAAATACCATGCGATGACCACTCCCGTTTTACGACGCATGCTTGGTATTAAAAGAAAAACAGCTAAGATCCATTCCAGCACACCGGTGAGATAAATAATCGCTTCTCTCCACGGAATAAAGTCCGGAAGCATGGCAACAAAACCTTCTGCCTCGGTAAAGTGGTAAATGCCTGCAGCAATAAATACAAAAGAAAAAACAATCGTTCCGAATATCCTTGGTAGTGAAGCAGACGAATTAGACATTTCAGCACAGCCTTTCTTAGTAGTAACGTTAAGATCACGCGATGGCTATTCTTTGTCAATTCTTCGATAGATCAGGTTAGACAGACAGCGGTAAATATACTTCTAC
>NZ_JAZVJO010000077.1:0-1915 GCF_059453735.1 Peribacillus sp.
GCCGATGGGTATCTTAACCAGCCAAGTTTAACGAATGATAAATTTATCTATGACGCAGGCTGGTATGCAGGCCGGCTATATAAAACAGGGGATTTAGTCCGCTGGAACTCCGATGGAAACATTGAATATCTAGATCGTATCGACCAGCAAGTGAAAATAAGAGGTCATCGAATTGAATTAGGGGAAATTGAGGCTTGTTTATTAAGTATTGACTCGATTCAAGAGGCGACTGTAGTAGTTAGAGAGAATGAAATAGGTGCTAAACAGCTTTTTGCTTATTATGCAGGCGGGCAAGAGGTAACTGCGGGGAAAATTAGAGCAGAGCTTCTTAAAGAACTCCCGGCATATATGATTCCTTCGGCATTTATAGCTGTGGATGAGATCCCGTTAACATCTAATGGCAAGCTTGATAAAAAGGCTTTGCCTGATCCATTCCAGGCGATGGAGAAAGAAACGAGCAAAGTAGAACCAAGAAATGAACTAGAGTCGCTATTAGTTGATATTTGGAAAGCGGTTCTTGGTGTGGAGCAGCTTGGAGTATATGATAGTTTCTTTGAGCTGGGGGGCGACTCGATAAAATCGATTCAAGTGGGTACAAAGCTTGCTCAACACGGCTACCACTTAGAAATGAAACACTGGTTCCATTATGAAACAATTGCAGAATTAAGCAGGAAAGTAGAAAAAATAGATTATCAGGCTGACCAAGGTGAAGTCATGGGCACGAGTAAACTAACCCCCATTCAGCACTGGTTCTTCCAAAATCATCACAGAGAAAATTCACACCACTTTAATCAGAGTGTGATGCTTAAGCGCTCTCCAAAGTTTGATGTGAACCTGTTGCAAAATGTTTTGACTAGCTTAGTGGAACATCATGATGCCCTTAGAATGGTATATCTGGATTCAGATTCCGGCTTTGAAGGAAGGAACCGTTCTGCTAAGGAAGGAGAACGGTTCAGTCTGGAAATTATCGATATTGCGGAAAATAGCAATCCTAAGCAATTGATTGAGGAAAAAGCCGAGATGATCCAACAAAGTATAAATCTTGAAAAAGGCCCTCTCGTAAAGGCTGGTTTATTCCGTTGCCGTGATGAAGATCATTTATTAATTGTGATCCATCATTTAGTGGTGGACGGTATCTCGTGGAGAATAATTTTGGAAGATTTACAAACAGGATATGAACAGGCGTTAAGAGGGGTGCCTATAGTATTCCCTCCAAAAACAGACTCTTTCAATAACTGGGCAGAAGCGCTATCCGAATATGCCATGGACCGAGAAATACGCTTAGAAAAAGAGTATTGGGAACAGGCATTAGGCGGTCAATATCCGAAGATACCGGTAGATTTCCATTCAGAGTCTAACCTGATTGCAGATACTGATTTGGTTCATTTAGAGCTCTCAAAAGAAGATACGGATCGTCTTATCAAGACAGCACCTGCAGCCTACCATACAGAGATAAATGATTTACTCTTAAGCTCATTAGGACTGGCACTTAACAAATGGACAGGATCAAATGATATATTGGTAAGTTTAGAGGGCCATGGGAGAGAAATGATTGTTCCTAATCTTGATATTAAGAGAACAGTAGGCTGGTTTACTAGTATGTATCCTCTTTCACTAAAGGTTGACTCAACGGAATCGATCGCTGCCGCCATTCAAACAACGAAAAGGCAGATTCGAAGTATCCCAAATAAGGGGATTGGTTATGGTATTCTAAAGTACTTGTCGGATTTCTCCGAAGTGGAAGTGTTAAACATCCAGCCAGAAATAAGTTTCAATTATTTAGGGCAGATTGATCAAGACTTTGCTGGCAAAGACATAGCAATCTCTCACTATTCTTCAGGGAGTGACATGAGCGGAAAGCATGAAAGAAGCCATTTAATCGATATTAATAGTATTGTTCAAGATGGTAAATTAT
>NZ_JAZVJO010000078.1:0-2290 GCF_059453735.1 Peribacillus sp.
TTTAGATCATTTAAGTCTTTTTGATTTGCTCTTTGTAATAGGCTACTTATTTTCTTGCTTCCAGTCATTGAAATGAAGGGTCCAAGAAATAATGTTTGATATAGTTGAGACTCGGAACCTCCTACGTGTACAAATTGCCCATTTTGTTTTAGTACGCGTTTATAAGCTGAAATGGAATTAGAACCATTCACGCCGAGAACTAAATCATAACGTTCTTGATGTTGATTGAAATCCTCTTTTGTATAATCAATGATATGGTCAGCTCCTATTGAACGTAATATTTCTACGTTTCGTGTACTGCATACACCTGTAACTTCAGCTCCGAATGATTTAGCAATTTGCACCGCAAAGGTACCAACGCCTCCAGATGCCCCATAGATTAATACTTTATCCCCCTTTTTAATTTTCCCTTTATCACGCAGTCCTTGTAAGGCAGTCACACCTGCCATAGGAGTTGCAGCAGCTTCCTCAAAGGAGATATTGACTGGCTTTAAGGCTAAAGCATTTTCGGGGACTGTTACATATTGAGCAAAACCGCCCCAGCCACATCCAGAGAGGTCACCAAATACATGGTCACCTACTTTAAATAGCTTAACTTTTTCCCCAACAGCTTCAATTGTACCAGCTATGTCGCCTCCTGGAATTGAGTATTTTGGTTTTGTTAGTCCAAAGGCAAAACGGGCTAAGAAGGGCTTACCTTTCAAAAGAACTAAGTTGCCAAAGTTTAAAGATGCTGAATGAACCTTAACTAATACTTGATTCTCGGTAGGGAAAGGTTTTTTTACCTCTTTTAATTCAAGTACATCAGGTGAACCATATTTATCACAAACTATTGCCTTCATAAAAACCGCCTCCAATTGTTCATTTCATTGATTAAATTTAATCAAAGCAAGGTGATAAAAGCCGTTTCATTCAAGAGCGATGATTAGCTCTTTTTTATGCAGCTAAGGGCAGGTTAGTTGAACAACAAGATAGAATTATAAATATACATCCCATTTCGAAGAGGACGTAATGGAATTTTATACATTTAACAAAGACAGCGGTAAAAAGATTTCAAAATTCAATTCGCATTTTATTATGTCTCGTATCGTTCAATCAAATAAGGTAACTAACATTGGCTGTATGCAATTAGATAGAAATGGAGTAGTAGGTTTTTATCAAGCAGTCGTCCCTCAACTTCTTTTAATCGTGAACGGGGAGTGATATGTCCGTAAATGAAAAAGAAGAATATTTTAAAGTTGAGGCTAGAGCCGCACTTTTTTGGGCAAAAGATGAGTGGCACGAAACTAAAACGGATGTTGGATTAACTGCTATTGTTATTGAAAGCGAGGAATTGACTCGTGCATCATTTATGCCGTTTAATAATATGTTATTCAACTAACGTGGGCGTTAGTTCTATAAGACAATCAAATCAACGGATCTTCGGTTTTTTATAGAAGTTCCGTTTTTTTCTTTTATATTAACATTAACCTTTAACAGAGCCTTAAGTTTAGAAAGTCAATTGATGGGAGAGTTGGCGTGTAGACTCCTGCGGGAATAACGGGACAGGTGAGACCCCGCAGGAGCGTTAGCATTGATGCGGCTCACCGCCTGCCCGCGGAAAGCGAAACGCCTGGAATGAAAATTAACATCTCGATTTTAAAGACTCACCCGAGTGTGTCTACAGTCTGAAAGAACGAACTCCTGATGAGGAGTTCTTTCTTTTTGATAAAGTTGCATACACTTTGCCAGCCAAATTCTTTTAGGGATTTTTAGATGAAACTTCTAATTGGATGAGCAAACCATCTTCATATTTATCTTGACTTAAACGATATTTAATATCTTTAATAATGAATTCAATTTCGCCGCCATTTTTTATGATTTCGTTAACATTCATCGATTTGTAGAGAATGTCTTTTATGTCTTGGTTTGCAATGGATGTTAAAAAAGCTAGGGTAATTTCCTTAAACTCGTTTACCTCTTTATCGGTATGTAAATCAAAACCAATTAATCTAAGGCTGGTAAACAACATTGTGTCATCTTGCATTGAACCATGTATAGTGACATTATCACAAAGTTCCGTTGAGATACTGACAGAACCATACCTTACGGGTCCAAAGTCCATAGAACGGTTTATTTTTAACTCCTTGAAATACTTATTATAACGATGCTCCAATACAGCGGGGTCGAGGTTGTTGTCAAGAGCTTGCTTATAGGCAAGTTCTTTATTTATGTATTTTGAAGTAAGTTGTTTATCTTTTTCTTGTGCGGTTTCTACGATAGATTTTTCATCCTTGGTTTCTTGTACATG
>NZ_JAZVJO010000079.1:0-2994 GCF_059453735.1 Peribacillus sp.
CCTTTAATTGTCGCCATCGGCTTAGGTTCTTTTTGTTTTTGTGTCTGAGTAAACTGGAGATCTGTTTCAGCTACCTTCATTTTCATGATGCCGATTTGAACTTGCCACTCATTTGACGAAACCTTTTCAATTAGATGACCTTTTTGATTAAAGCTAATGACCTTCACTTCATCACCCGGCTTTAACTCTTGCTTCAAAGGCTGCTTCGGTTTTGATTTAGCTTTCTTAATAACAGGTGCCGCTTCGTCGAGACGTTTACGCGCATTAATTAGTTCATGTTCTTTAATATTCGCATTTTCAAAGCGCATTTTCCTTAACTCTGAGATAATATCTTCCGCTTCCGCACGAGCTTTCTCCACTAAGTCAGCCGCTTTACGAGCAGCCTTTTCCATCATGGCGTCTTTATCATCTTGATAGTGTTGGAATTCCTCTTCCAATTCCCGCTGCAGCTTTTCGGCATTCTTTAAGTAGGTTTCTGCTTCTTCTTGATCAATTTCCGCTTGGCGGCGACTGCTTTCAAGTGAGGCTATCATCTTTTCAACTTTATTTGTATCTTCGCCAATATGGCTGCGGGCATTTTGGATAACAGAGTCATTCAGACCCAATCGTTTGGAGATTTCAAATGCATTACTTCGTCCTGGAACTCCAATTAATAACTTATAGGTGGGGCTTAGTGATTCAACATCAAACTCAACGCTCGCATTAACCACACCGTCTCTATCGTAGCCATAAGCCTTTAGCTCAGGGTAATGGGTGGTGGCAATAACCCGTGCACCTCGTTTATGCACTTCATCGAGAATCGAGATGGCCAGTGCCGCACCTTCCTGTGGATCCGTTCCTGCTCCAAGCTCATCAAACAATGCGAGACTTTCATGATCCACATGTTTTAGGATTTCAACAATATTAACCATATGAGAAGAGAAGGTACTCAGACTTTGTTCAATCGACTGTTCATCCCCAATATCTGCGAATACATCTTTGAAAACAGCAATTTCTGAACCATCAAGTGCTGGAATCTGCAGACCCGATTGCCCCATTAACGTACAAAGGCCAATCGTTTTAAGTGTAACGGTTTTACCGCCTGTATTCGGTCCGGTAATGACAATCGTCGAAAACGTATCTCCGAGAAAAATATCATTTGCGACAACAACATCTGCAGGTATTAACGGATGCTTTGCCTTGAATAGACGGACTCTGCCTTCATCATTTATTTTCGGCTTAGAACCACGGATTGCTTTTGAGTACCGAGCCTTTGCAAAAATAAAGTCGATTTGAGCGAGAATCTTTACATTCTGCAATAATTCATGCGTATGTTCTCCAACCGCAGCCGAAAGTTCAATTAAAATCCGTTCTACTTCGACATGTTCCTTCATACGTGTTTCCTGTAGGACATTATTTAACTCCACAATTACTTGAGGTTCAATAAATAATGTTTGACCTGATGAAGATTGATCATGAATAATCC
Source organism: Peribacillus sp. (assembly GCF_059453735.1). NCBI lineage: Bacteria > Bacillati > Bacillota > Bacilli > Caryophanales > Bacillaceae > Peribacillus > Peribacillus sp. The sequence goes on from NZ_JAZVJO010000079.1 coordinate 1,466, forward strand.
CGCCGTATACACTACGGTATTCTTGCTTAACAGGAATAACAAAGCGATCATTACGAATCGTGACAATAGCATCTGAAAGCATTTTTTGTGCATTAGAAGAACGAATCATGCTTTCTAACTTTTCACGGACTCGGCTTTCATTTGTTCTTAGCTGATTACGCAGTGTCCGCAGCTTATCACTTGCAGAATCAAGAACTTCCCCATGTTCTCCAATCGCAAAACCGATTGTTTCTTGCAGTTCCTGATGAGGGTTTAGTGTCTCCATATATTCCAAAATCAGTGGAATTTCATGATCATCCTCTGCCACATCTTGAAAGAATCGAGAAAGAATCCGTCCAGCGCGGATCGTGCTGGCTACTTCCATCAGTTCATGTGGACTAAGCACACCGCCTATTTGAGCACGTTTGGCTGGTCCCCTTATATCAAAAATACCACCAAGTGGAATATTTCCTTTTAATCGGAGCACATTTGCTCCTTCATCTGTTTCGTCATGCCATTTAATTACCTCAGCAAGATCCGTGGACGGAGCTAATAGCAAAGCACGTTCCTTCCCAATGCTTGAAGAAGCATAGGTTAACAGTTGTTCTTTAATTTTGTCGAATTCCAATGTTTTCAAAACTTTCGAATGCATGGAGTAAAAATCCTCCCTCTTGCGTAGGTATAGTAGTTTGTATTATTTCTTTAAAAAAGTAAGTAATTCTTCAGTTGTACCAGCATTAAGTACGGTAGACTGCTTCAGCCACCCTTTGATTGCAGACGATACACCAACAGTCATATGTTCGAGCATATCAATACTGTGGGCATCTGTATTAATCACGATTTTCACTCCTGCATCCTGAGCTTTACGAACATTAGCTGGAGACAAATCTAAGCGGTTTGGATTAGCATTTAATTCTAATGCTGTATTCGTTGACGCAGCCAGCTCAATCAGCATGTCCATATCTACTTCATAACCTAAACGTTTTCCAATCAGTCTTCCCGTTGGATGGGCGATAATATCCACATGTGGACTATTTAAAGCTGTTTTTAATCGGTCCATAATTTTGTCGCGAGATTGTGAAAAGCTTGAATGGATGGAGGCAATCACAAGATCCATTTCAGCCAAAAGCTCATCATCATAATCTAATGTTCCATCCGGCAGAATGTCCATTTCGATTCCTGAAAGAATGGTAATATCATCATATTTCTCATTTAAGTCATGAATGATTTTCTTTTGTTCCCGCAGTCTTTCAGCTGTCAGTCCATTCGCTACCTTAAGGTATTGGGAGTGATCGGTTATCGCCATATATTTATACCCTTTAGCTCGGCAGGCTTGAATCATTTCGTCAATTGTATGTGCTCCGTCGCTCCAGGTCGTGTGCATATGCAGATCCCCTTGAATTCCTTCCAAAGAGATGAGCGGAGAATCATCCGAATACTTGTCTACCTCTGTTCCATCCTCACGGAGTTCTGGCGGAATATACGGTAATCCAAAATGATGGTAAAACTCGTCTTCACTATCAAAGGTCTTTATTTCACGAGTCTCTGCC
>NZ_JAZVJO010000080.1:0-1733 GCF_059453735.1 Peribacillus sp.
GGGCCAAATAATTGAAAACATGGGAGGGACTCCGTTAGGGGGAAATCGCTCAGTTCAAATTGTTAGAATCGGTGAGAAGATTTACATTGTTGGAGTTGGGGACTCGGTTCAGTTACTCAATGTTATTGAGGATAAGGAAGAGTACAAAAAGTTAATGGAAGAGCATAATGAGCTATTAGAACAGCAGATGGTTCCTATGGATATAGCTGCGAGGCTTAAGGATAAATTGATATCGAAATCTACCAAAGGAACATCCCAATCATTTTCAAGTCAACTTAAGGAACAACTTGAACTTATAAAGAAAGAACGTAAAAAGGTCATGAAAGAAATTAGCAAGAAAGGAACACACCGGGATGAATGACTTAATGAATCTTTTTAGTAGCGGGGATGCCGAAACCGTATCAACATCAGTTAAGTTACTCCTGTTATTAACTGTGCTTTCTCTTGCGCCAAGCATTTTAATTTTGATGACCTGCTTTACAAGAATCGTAATTGTCTTGGGCTTTGTTAGGACCGCATTATCCACACAGCAAATGCCGCCAACGCAAGTATTGATAGGATTATCGCTGTTCATCACATTTTTTGTGATGGCCCCGGTTTTTTCAGAAGTGAATAACGAGGCTCTTCAGCCACTTTTTAATGATGAAATAAAACTAGAAGAGGCCTATGAAAAAGCGGCATTACCTTTTAAAGAATTTATGAGTAAGCATACGAGGCAAAAGGACCTGCAGTTGTTTTTAGACTATTCAAAGGCGGATGCACCTGAAACAATTGAAGATATCCCCATGACAACTCTAGTACCTGCTTTTGCAATCAGTGAAATGAAAACAGCCTTTCAGATAGGGTTTATGATCTTTATTCCTTTTCTGGTAATCGACATGATTGTAGCAAGTGTCTTGATGTCCATGGGAATGATGATGTTACCACCGGTTATGATCTCATTACCTTTTAAAATTTTGCTGTTTGTGATGGTTGATGGATGGTATTTGGTTGTTAAATCTTTATTACAAAGTTTTTAGGCAGGTGAGAGAAGGATGACATCAGAAGTGGTTATTTCTTTAGCGGAAAAGGGGATCTATACCGTATTAATTATTAGTGCACCTTTATTAATATTGGCTCTCGGTATTGGTTTGATTGTAAGTGTTTTTCAGGCAACCACACAAATTCAGGAGCAGACACTGGCTTTTATTCCGAAAATTGTAGCTGTGTTGTTGGGAATTGTATTTTTCGGACCATGGATGCTGAGTAAAATGCTCTCCTATACAACTGATATATTTAATAATCTAACGAAGTTTGTAGGATAGAGTATGGAAGAAATTATTCCGAAGTTTAGTGTTTATTTATTGATTTTTGTACGCCTAGCATCGTTTTTTATTACTATGCCTATTTTTTCGTACAGAACAATTCCCGCTCAGCATCGCATTGGAATCGGTGCATTGCTCGCCTGGATTATGTATTATACGGTTTCATCTCCTGGCTTTGAAATAGACGGTTTATATCTTCTATTGGTACTGAAAGAATCTTTAGTCGGGTTAATGCTTGGATTTTTTGCTTATATGCTTTTTTCAGCTGTTCAAACGGCTGGAGGATTTATTGATTTTCAAATGGGCTTTTCGATGGCAAACGTCATAGACCCCCAAACAGGTGCACAAAGCCCGATTATGGGCCAGTATTTATATACGTTTGCTCTTCTTTTTCTTTTAGCAATCGATGGGCACCACCTATTATTGGAT
>NZ_JAZVJO010000081.1:0-2718 GCF_059453735.1 Peribacillus sp.
TCCGAACAGCGGCTGGGGAGAAGCAGCCGCTGCGGCATTGCTCGGTGTGCAGCTGGGGGGAGTCAATTATTATAAAGGAGTCATATCTAATCGAGCGAAGATGGGAGAATCAGTCATTCCACTTCAAGCAAACCACATTAAACAGACAATCCAAATCATGCATAGGACCTCATGGTTATTTATGCTCATGCTCTGGATAGGAGGGATTCTGCTTGCAACTGCCGCTCCATGGATCTAATCCACATTATTTGTATCAATCACTAAGAGTTACGATGCCAGACAGCTTTTATGATTTCAGTGCTAATATTAATCCGCTTGGACCACCAGTGGGCTTAAAGCAGCAGTGGCCATCTTTTTTTAAGTCAATCTTAGAGTATCCAGATCCTGAAAATAGAGAACTAACGGAGCTGGCTGCAAGTATGGAACAAGTTTCAGAGAAATCTATTCTTTTTGGGAATGGAGGGGCGGAACTGATTTCATTAACAGCGAGAATGCTGGCAGGTAAAAACGTTCTCATTATTCAACCTGCTTTTTCTGAATATGCCGCCGCGTGTTTGGCTAATCAATGTAACATTACAGACTACATCCTCAAAGAGCCGGAATGGAAGCTGGATGTCGAAGGCTTGATGCCGTTGATTAAAGAACAGGATGCGATTTATTTATGCACGCCCAATAATCCTACAGGCATGTCTTATGCCAAGGAAGATGTCTTACAGCTCCTAACTATTTGTCAGAAAGAAAATTGTCTAGTGATTCTTGATGAGGCTTTTTATGACTTTGTCGTCGACCCTTTTACATACCGAACGTATCTCAGTCGTTTCGCAAATCTGATTATCCTTCGCTCGATGACCAAAATGTTTGCCATACCGGGAGTCCGCCTGGGTTATTTACTCGCGCATCCAGACCTTATCGATGTATTGAAGGCGTTTAAACCACATTGGAGTGTCAGCAGCTTGGCGCAGAAAGCGGGTTCTATCTGCTTAAGAGAGGTCGTTCATCAGGAAGAAACGGTTGAATATATCGAAAAGCAGAAGAGACAGCTTCAATCTTTCTTCAAGACTATCGGCCTTGTAGTCTCTCAAAGCTCAGTGAATTTCTATTTACTTAGAGATCCAGAATTTGACGATGCACAATACTTGCTAACCTATCTGTTAGAGAGAGGAATTGTGCCGCGTCATACGTTAAATTTCACCGGGCTGGACGGTAAATGGCTACGATTTGCGGTTAAAGGGGAACGGGACCATGCCGTATTGATGGAGGAATTCACACAATGGAAAAAGCACCGATCTACTTTGTGACCGGAGGAGTAAGAAGCGGAAAAAGTACATTCGCAGAGGCATTGACAGCGCAATGCAGTCATGAACTGAACAGAAGTTTAATTTATATTGCCTGCGGAAGAGCGCGAGATGGAGAAATGTCCGTACGAATTAGAAAACATCAAGAGCAGCGAGAACAAAGCAAGTTGTCTTGGCAGACAAGAGAGTTTCCGACGGATATTGAAGAATCCGTGAAGACCTTTGATCATCATCCGGTTGTTTTGTTAGATTGTTTGACGACATTGCTTGATAATGAGCTGTTTTCAACCAGTGCTGAATTGGATGAAAAGCATGCAAACCAAGTATTCGATAAAATCATGGCCGGCCTTGCAAAGATCCGGCGAGAGGTGAGTACCTTAGTGATTGTCAGCAATGAAGTGCTTCACGAGTATAGTCATTTTTCCGCCGTTCAGCTGTATCAAAGAACGTTAGGTTTGCTTCATCAAGAAATCGTCAAGCGTGCTGAAAGAGCTTATCTAATAGAGTCAGGATTGCCTATTATGATGAAGGGGCAACACCCGGGAATGGAGCGAATATAGTGAGTGTACTAATTGGTTTCCTCATTAATCTGCAATTTTTCACGGCCATACCAATTAAACGCGAATTTCCGATGGTCAACAAGTACTTGCACCGCGCGATTCAAACCTTTCCGCTAGTTGGATTACTGTTAGGCTGTTTAATGAGCGGGACCCTTTATTTGCTTGTCGAATGGACGCCCTTCTCAACTGGAGCCATTGCTTTTATAATATGGCTGCTGACTATTGGCCTAACAGGCGGGCTTCATCTTGACGGCTGGATTGATGCGAGTGACGCCTTTTTTTCCTATCGCGATAAGCAAAAACGCTTAGAAATCATGAAAGATCCACGAACAGGTGCCTTTGGTGTTTTGTCGGTTATCGTTTTATTAGCTGCTCGGTATCTATTTATCTATGAGATTGTTGAAAAAAGCACACCTTATACGTTTGGTTTGATCCTTGTTATTCCGTTTATCAGTAAGATTGTGATGGGGGTCGTTCTATGCCGCTTTCCACTCGCAAAGCAGGACGGTCTCGGTGCCTATTTTCAAAAAGCATCCCGTAAAAATAGTACGCGTGTTTACTGGATGTATGCGTTAGGCTTATTTGCTGCTTGCCTGTTTAGTTCGGCGCTACTGTGGCAAATTTTATGGATGGCAGCAGCTGCTTACTTGAGCTTTCTTTTTATCCGAAAAAAAACAGTAGAGTGGTTTGGCGGGATTACGGGTGATGTGCTTGGAGCTTCTGTGGAAGGAGTTGAATTATCTCTATGGATTACGGTCTGGCTATTACATTATTTCGTCATGGGATGACAAAAGCCAACAAACGGAAGGAGTATCTTGGGTGGACGGACTCGCCATTACTGCAAGAAGAGCAGGAAAAGTGGG
>NZ_JAZVJO010000082.1:0-7864 GCF_059453735.1 Peribacillus sp.
TCCCATGCGGTTGTTCCACTCTTTACATGGGTAACTTGAAAACCACTATCTAGAAGTTCGTGGTTAAGCAGCTCTGCAAGACTAAGGTCATCTTCTATTACCATAATGCTATAACTATGAGTTCGGTCATCATGTGTAACCGACTTTCCAGTAGTAGTAATAACAACCTTGGGAAATTCAATGGTAAACGTGCTTCCCTCACCATATACTGATTCAATAGCAATACTTCCCCCATGAGCCTTTACAATTTCTTCTACAATGGATAATCCTAATCCTGTTCCTCCGATCCGTCTGTGATCTGAATTATCGACTCGGTAAAATTTTTGAAACAGATTCGGCAGCGCGTCCTTAGGAATTCCAAGTCCTTGATCAATAACCGCAACCTTTATGCGTCCATCAGTACTTGAAACCTTCACATGAATTTCCCCGCCATCCGGAGAGTATTTTATTGAATTATTGAGGAGATTTGTAAATACTTGTTCGACTTTCACTCGATCACCCATGATAACAGCCTCATCCATATCGACAGTAAATGTTATTGTATGGGCAGCATTTATTTCTTGGTGCTCAATGGTTTTTTTCAGGACGGGAAGTAAATCAATGTATTTCTTTTCATATGTCTGTTTGCCCGATTCCATCCGCTGTACATCTAAGAAGTCATTAATCAGTGCTGTCAATCGTTTGGCTTCATTATAAATGGTTTGCAGGTATTTCGTTTTACGTTCTGGCTTCAATTCTCGATTCAACATTAATTCTGTAAAACCGAGAACACTTGCCAGCGGCGTGCGAAGTTCATGGCTCACGGTGCTGACGAATTCACTCTTCATTTGGTCTACTTCATATTCCTTCGTAATATCCCGGTGGACAATAACCGTGCCATAGGCTTCATCTCCGAGTTTTAACTTCTTACAATACACCTTAATAACCTGCTTGCTGTCTTTCTTTTGATAGATAAATGATTGATCCTCCTGCTTCTCAGACGAGTCAATAGATTCTCTCAAATTATCGATTACATTATCTTCTACAACTTGTTCAGTGACAAGCCCAGTCCAGCTCTCCCAAGACAATCCTACTAGTTCCTTGATGTTTTCTTTTCCAAGTATCTCAGCAAATTTACGATTTACATGGACGATTTCCCCATTGTTATCAACGAGCTGAATGCCCTCTTGGACTGTATTTAAGATATCTTGATTCAATCGGCTGTTCGCTTCCGATTGCTCATAAAGCCTTATTTTCTCCAAAGAGATACCAATTTGCTTAGCCAGTGTCACACATTCATCAATATTTTTCTCCGTGAACTGGTCTCCATATCGGCTGAATACCATGATTGCTTCTATTTCTTGATAAGCATTTAAAACGGGCAAATATAAATCGTAGCTGTAATTGATGCCTTCATGATAGCCTTTTTCAATGCGATCTTGTTCACGCTTAAAGGTAAACGGACGTTTGGTTGTTTTCAATCTTTGGTTAAGGCCGCTGTCTAAATTTGCTTGAAACTGTTTGACGCCATAATCAGAAATGCCAAAAGCGGCAAAAGCCTCTTCTTTAAGGAGAAAAATCATTCCACGTTCTGCTGCGATTATGTTACACATATTTTCAACAATGCTCTGCAATACTTCTGATTGATCAAGTGATGTAGAAATTCCATTGATGAACTCATTTCGGCGTTTTAGCATCTGTTCATTCTCTGTTAGGATATCAAGTGTTTCCTGCAGCTGATCCTGCTGAGAATGCAGTTCATCTTGTTGTGCGACTAATTCTTCATTGTGCGCTAATAAATCCTGTTCCTTCTCCTGAACAGTTGCAACCATTTTTTTAAAGGCAATTGAGAGTGTGCCGAGCTCGTCCATCCGGTTTGAATCGTGTGTAATCACCGCATCTCGGCCGGCAATAATCTCATTTGCAGCGGTCGATAAATCGGCTAACGGCTTGCCAATGTTTCTTAAAAACACTCTTATGCTGTATTGCATGAAAATGAAAAAGATGAAAAATATTACCACAGCTGCGATTTGGACATTTGATTGACGCTTTGTCAGCTTTGATAGATTGGCTTCAAGTTCATTATCTATGTCTTCCGTGACGAGTAAATTATTTTCACGAAAACTATTCACCCTAGGTGTATCTGAGGTAGTTACCTTCTCTGCAATCGCCTGTTTGCCGCCTTTTTCAAAATCAGCTATTCTGTCGGGCAATGTATTAATATAATAGAAATCAGCAAAATCAATGATATCTTGATAAATAGCCTGATCCTTTGTTGTATTCGTAATTTTCTTTAATTCATTGGCTTTTTTACGAATAATTTCTTCCTGCTTTATGGCACTTTCCTTAAGTTCTAGGTTATCAAAAGCAATATACCCGCGGATGTTCAGAAAGGTTGTATCATACGCTTCGTATATATCCGTAATAAGGCGTTGTTTTTCCTTTATTTCGTTCCTCGTTTGAATAAACTCCTGATTTAATTGCTGAAGAATATAAAATAATGCACCCACACAAACGATAAAGATGATAATTGAACTGCCCATTATCAGCAGAACCTGTCTCGCCAAGCTTTTCTTAAAGTAATTTTTAAACTTCATTTAATATTTCCTCGATTTTTTCAATTAATTTCAAAGGACTGAATGGCTTAGGCATAAAATAATCAGCCCCCGCTTGGATAATTTTCTCTTGTTCGTATGTTTGGCTTTTCGCAGAAAGCATCATAATTTTTCCCGGAAACGTTTGATTACCTCCACGAAGTTTTTCAATAATTTCTAGTCCAGTAAATACAGGCATCATGTAGTCTAAAATCACAAGATCATATTCATTGTTCTGTAATAAGTCGAGTGCCTCTTTTCCATCAGCTGCTTCATCTACGTCATACTCTTCATCCTCAAGCGTATCAATAATTAACATCCTAAGTACTTCTTCATCTTCTGCTAAAAGAATTCTACTCAAATTATTTTCCCTCACTCACTTTTTTCCATGTTAAAAAAGATATAAGCCTTATTTAACTGTGCTTATATCTTATATCGGCAAACGACTATAAATCTTTGCAAAAAAGAATAAATCACTTATTTAACTTGTTTAACCAGCCGTTCAATTCGGCGCTGAAGTTCTTGAACGCTGAAGGGCTTAGTGACATAATCGTCTGCACCAAGCTGGAGGGCTCGCGCAATATCCTCTTCACTTTTTCTCCCCGTCAGCATAAGAACGGTAAAACATGAGGCATTATTCGCTTGTTTTACGGTCTTAAGAACTTCTAACCCATCCATATCAGGCATAATCCCATCAAGAATTAAAAAGTGAGGATGATTCTCCTTCGCTTGATTTGATGCTAGAAATAGACCTCCATTCTCATAAGCAGATACCTTCATATCAAGGTGATCCAAATCCATTGATTCCAGGCTATTCGTTAACATCGTACGAATGATGACATCATCGTCCACAACAGAAATATTAAGCACTTTCTTGTTAAACAGCATATTTGACGGTTTGGCGCCCATCGCTCTTGCTCTCCCTGAACGTTTTGCCAGGTACAGTGAGCGGTCAGCCCTCTTAAATGCTGATTCCGGGGTTACAGCTTCTTCTTCCACCGTATAGACCCCTGCCGAAAACGTTACAGAAAACGTCTGGTCCTTACTAGTAAAGAGTACAGTTGAAAAGTTTTTGATCATTTGATTTAACAGTCGTTCAACATCCTCGTTACTTGCACGAGGAAAGATAATAACAAACTCTTCTCCCCCATAACGGAAAACAATATCTGAACTGCGTATACTCTCTTTTAAGAATCTAGCAAATTCCATCAGCACCTGATCCCCCATTAAATGCCCATGAGTATCATTAATGCACTTAAATCGGTCTAAATCGAGGACAGCAATCGTGAATCCCTGCTTAGTCCTCTTGAAGTCTTGGAAGTAGCGGGTAATACTATCCTCAAAGAACCTCCGGTTGTAAACCTGGGTAAGTTCATCGATTAAAACAGATTGATCGAACAGTCTTTTTCTCTGTAGATGCCGGTCCATCTTGGCTAAAAACTCTTCGACATCAATGGGTTTTCCGATAAAATCATCTGCCCCCATTTTATAGGCCTTCAATCTGGATTCTTTATCATTTTGAATGCTAATCATAATCTTTGGAATAAAATACTTTTCATTATGCTGTTGAATATCGTCAAGTATTTGAAATCCAGTTTTAAAGGGAAGCTGAACATCCAATATCAGACAATCCGGCTGCATGTCATAATATTGTTGTGTAGCTTTCTCTGGATCGGTGTTGGTAATCACCATCCAACCGTTTTCCTCAAGAATATCTTTTAGAAAGATAAGCATCGATACATCATCATCAATAATTTGAACAAGTCCTGCTGCTTTATCACGGTTGATTTCGTTTTTCAATTCAACATCATTAAAATGTTCATATGCATAGGTAAGTTCTATTAAATCAAATAAGAAATTGCGAAGTTCATTTTTTTTCCAGTTTCCAATATTCATTTCACTATTAGCTTGGAGTAAATTACCTGAAAGCTGCATGAGCCCGCCTAGCTGCAAGGTGCCAGCCGTTCCTTTTATTGAATGAAGAAAGCGATAAACTTCCTCATTATTAATTTCATCTATTTTATCTTCTTCAAACCATTGACTTAGTTGTACTTTAATATTCTTAAATAAATGGTTTTGGTATTTTTCCATTTTCACGTATATCGCCCCTAACTAACTGCTTAGGTTCCAAAAAGGATCAAAAAGCCAGTTTCTGTTACACAAAACAAATTAATCATTTATATCGAACAGAAACGCATTTTTTTCCGTTCAAGGAATATCTTAACGGAAATTATAGTTTGGATATATAGTTTTTTACCAAATAATAAAAAGGTTGCCAAACATTTCACCAAACTGTCGCTTTCTACCTGTTTACTTTTCTTACAAAAGTAAAGTCATGCTATACTTACCTAAAATATCAGAAAGGACGATCAAGATGACTAAAAAATTATACTATTCTACCCCTCTTACACACGAATGGGAAACTACCATAACGAGTGTAAAAGAAACAGAAGGACACTTTTACATAACACTGGCGGAAACGGCTTTTTACCCTGAAGGAGGAGGTCAACCTTCTGATCATGGGACGATAAATGGGCTGGACGTTCTTGAAGTGAGTCTTGTGAATGATGAAGTAGTTCATAAATTGGTTACCGCCCCCACTTCCGAAGTAGTATCCTGTTCAATCGACTGGTCTCGGCGTTTTGATCATATGCAGCAGCATAGCGGCCAGCATCTTCTATCTGCCGTTTGTCGGGAATTATTTGACGCACAGACACTTAGTTTTCATCTTGGACAAGACTATGTAACCATCGATATTGCGCTTACTGATTTAACTGACAGCCAAGTCTTAGCGATTGAAAGTAAAGCAAATCAATACATCTATGAAAACCGTAAAATGACGACTTATTTTGTAACCAATAAGCAACTGCTAGAGCTGCCAGTTGTCAAACCGCCTAAAGTCTCGGAGAATATTCGAATTGTGGAAATGGAAGGTATTGAATTTAATCCTTGCGGTGGCACTCACGTTGAACGAACCGGAGAAATTGGTCTGCTTAAAATCATAAAAACAGAAAAACAAAAATCTCAAACACGTATTTATTTTCTTTGCGGATTGCGTACGTTAGCCGATTATACAGAAAGCAGCAGGATTCTCAATCAACTTACTGCACACTTCAATACTCATCGGTCAGAGTTGGTTAATCGAGTTGAAAAATTAGACAATGACGCGAAAAACCAAGCAAAGGAAATTGAACAATTAAAACAAGAAGCTGCGATCCATGAAGCAGCAACATTGCTTACATCAATTGAAAATGGCCTTTTGTCCAAAGTCTTTGATAATAAAAGCATGAAAGAATTACAAGTACTGGCCCATTCTATACTAGCGGAAGAGCCTGTCCTCATTTTATTTGCAACGACAGTTGAAAATAAAGTCTTTCTTACCCATAATGGAACAAATCCGCTTGATTGCGGCCAATTTTTTAAAGAGCAGCTTCCGCTTTTTGATGGAAGAGGCGGTGGGAGTACTAAAGCGGCACAAGCTGGATTTACAAACGAGCAGTTACTGAAATTCTTTGAATTCGCTAAACAACAGCTTCATTAATGACAAACGCTGCGTGATTTTACATGCAGCGTTTGTTATAGAAGATAAGGCAAAATCCATGCCAAATGATAGATATTAATGAAAACATATAAAACAACGGTGACGTTCATTAAGTGGTAAATCCAGTTTTTATTCACTAAGGGAATGACAAATAGCAGGATCATCGGTAGGCCGAGCTTTACCACAAAAAAGAGGCCAATATTAAACTCAATTAAGTAGTTCATAAGCGGGTTTCCTTCCTCCATCAAATGGAGAGAAAGTCCTGCGGTAGTTAAAATTGCATCAACCGCACATAACAGAAAGATCATCGTGGCTGTATTCATTTCATCTACCCCACTCCCTTTTTAATCCAGTATAAAGCACAAATAATCCTCAATCAAGAACAATCAAGGAATATAAAAACCGTACCAGTTTCTCGGTACGGTTTTTTATCAACCATTAGTTATTCCTTTACTTCTGTAACGGAAAAATAAGCTGCTTTTTCAGTATCCACAACATAATGGGTATCATTTTTCACCATATTATAAAAGCGATGCTTTTGGATATTGCTAATCAGTTGGGTTGTATCCTCGTTCCCTTCCACTTCATGTGTTAGTTCTTTTCCTCCAGCAAAATAAAAACCAATGATGTGTTTCGTCATGATTACGACATTCCCTTCATTTTTTCAAGTATTTCATTATTTTTTTCTTAGCTCTTTTATTAAATAACCTACGTTGACCCCTTTTAAACATCCAATTTATATATTTAGCAAATTGACAACCAATTATCCCCCCATAAAAACCAATAACCTCTTACGTAGAAATCTTCTCGCCAAACGAAACAAACTTTCGTAAACTATACGAAGAAAACAAAAAGAAGGAGGACAAAATGGTTCAGATTAGACAAGCAGTATATGAAGATGCTGAAGGAATTGCCTATGTTCATGTTAACAGTTGGCGGACAACCTATAAAGGCGTTGTATCAGATGACTACCTAAATGGGTTAACGACAGAAACTAGAAAGAAAAATTGGCAAAAAAACTTTCACACAATTAACTCATGCGTGTTTGTAGCTGAAGATGAGCACGGGGAAATCGTCGGTTTTGCTAGCGGCGGTCCTGAGCAGACACACCATCAAAAATATTATCGAACAGGTGAAGTGTATGCCATTTACCTCTTGGAATCCTATCAACGCAAAGGAATTGGGAAACAATTAATTAAAGCCATTCTTGACCACCTGGATGACCTGGGTTTAGAGCAGTTACTTATTTGGGCGCTCAAGGATAATTCTTACCGATTGTTTTACGAACAAATCGGTGGCAGTATAATTGAAACAACAACCATAGAAATAGATAAAAAAAGGTATATAGAAATCGGATATGGCTGGGATTCTATTAAGGACTTACGTTCACAGTTATAAAAAAAACCGTATGATTGGTTATCATACGGACATCACTTAGTTAATGAAGTAAGAAGTCTTCTTTACTGGACCCATAGAAAAATAGTTGATGCAGCGGACGTGTCATGACTACATATAATAGTTTAATGTCTAATTCATTTTGCGGCTCATATATCTCATCAATGGATAACGCATAAACAACATCAAATTCAAGCCCCTTTGCTAAATAAGAAGGAAGGATCACAATGCTATCCCTTGGAATCGAAGCATGTTCACCAAGCAGACAAATCCGCTTATCAAGCGGTCCAAGAAGTGAATACGCTTTTTCACAATCAGCCATCGTCTTGGTAATAACCGCAAAGGTACGAAAGCC
>NZ_JAZVJO010000083.1:0-2249 GCF_059453735.1 Peribacillus sp.
GCTGTTGGTCTTCGTGAAGAGGATGAATTAATCTCTGTTCGTTTAACTAATGGGGATAAACATATTGCTATTGGTACGAAAGACGGAATGATGATTCGCTTCCATGAAACCGATGTACGCTCAATGGGACGGACAGCAGCTGGCGTTAAAGGAATATCCTTACGTGAGGGCGACGAAGTAATAGGGATGGAAATTCTTGAAGAGAGTGAAGAAGTTCTGATTGTTACCAAGCACGGTTATGGTAAACGGACACCAGCGGAAGAGTATCGTATTCAAACCCGTGGAGGCGTTGGAATTAAAACCTGCAACGTTACAGAAAAGAATGGTGAACTTATTGCTCTTAAAACGGTAAGCGGCCAAGAAGATCTCATGCTGATTACAGCTGCAGGTGTGTTAATCAGAATGGCAGTTGAAGATATTTCAAAAACTGGTCGTAATACTCAGGGTGTGAAATTAATTCGTCTTGAGGCATCAGAAAATGAATATGTTTCTACCGTAGCTATGATTGAACGTGAAGAAGAAAAAGAGCTAATTGAAGACATTTCTGAAGGGGAGACTGTTTTACCAGTTGAATCAACAGAAACTGAGTCTAATGAACAAGACTCTAATCCTGAAGACAATGAAACGAATCAGTCTACGGATGAAGAAGACGAGTAAATACAAAAATAAAATGAGGCTGTCCCTAAAAGGACAGTCTCATTTTTGTGTAGAACTTAGTAATAAAGAACTATATAAAACAATAGTCAATTCGAACTAAATGCAGTAATATTATGGTAATGATTAGCGCAGAGGTGCTGACTATGAGGGTTAAGACTCATTATTTAGTTGAGGGATGTATTCTTAGTAAAGATATTGTCGGCAGAATAGGAAATCCCATTATTAATAAAAAAACGATTTTAAATACTGAGATGTTAGATGTACTTAAAGCTTTTCTTATAAGTGAAGTAAGTGTAGAAAAGACAATGATAAATGGGCAGCAATATCATCCACGAGAAGTGATTGATGAAGAAAAAGAAGATTTTAAAGATGAACCTTCTTTTATTACGAACTATTTAAAAACGGTTCAAATTTATAAACAATACTTTAAAAATTGGCAGGCTGGAAGTAAGGTTGAGGTTGCAAAAATTAGAGAAATTATGATTCCTTTACTTGAAAAGACACTTAATAACCCATCCGTCATTTTTTCACTGCATCATTACTGCACGAAAGAAGATTATTTATATCATCATGCTATCTCGGTGGGCTTAATCAGCGGATACATTGCGCAGAAGAAACGATTTGATCTTGGTGATGTTATTCAAGTCACAATGGCAGGTTGTTTAGTTGATTGTGGAATGGCCAAAATTTCTCCAAGTATTCTTGATAAGAAAACCGTTTTAACTGCACAAGAGTATGAAGAGGTTCGGAAGCATCCTATTTACAGTCTTCGAATGCTGCAAAGCACATCGATCTTAAAGGAAACAGTCAAGTATGCCATTCTACAGCATCATGAAAGGCTGGATGGCAGTGGGTATCCAACAGGAAAGCACGGAACAACGCCACATGCATTTTCAAGAGTGGTAGCCGTAGCAGATGTGTATCATGCGATGACCTCTGAAAGAAGCTACCGAAAAAAGCAATCGCCATTTAAGGTAATGGAAATGATCCTTCATGATGATTTCGGGAAATTTGATATATCTGTTATTAAGATTCTTCTTGCTGGTATTGCAAATTATGCGATAGGCAGTAAAGTTAGATTATCAAATGGTTCGACAGCTGAAATAATATTCATTGATGAAAATGCACAGACTAGACCCTTGGTTAAACTGCTTGATTCTAGCGAATTAATTTACTTAGATAGAAATAGAGAATTGTTTATAGAAGAAATCATGTAAAGAAGATCTGTGTATTCGTACGCAGATTTTCTTTCTTTCTCCGGATTTATGGCAGGTAAATTTGGCTCTATCTTACTTGTTTATTAAAATAGTAACTATGGAGAAAATAAGTCTTGCAATTCCTTCGTATCCTAGATATAATAACTAAGTCGACAAGGACGTTAAAAATAAATGTTGACATCGAAACAAGTTAGTATTATACTAACGAAGTCGCTTCAGAAGAAACGGCGAAACAATTGCTCTTTGAAAACTGAACAAAACAAAGCGTCAACGTTTTAAAGAAGTGAGTACACACTATAAAAACAACCGAGCAAGTCAAACATTCTACGGAGAGTTTGATCCTGGCTCAGGATGAACGCTGGCGGCGTGCCTAAT
>NZ_JAZVJO010000084.1:0-7613 GCF_059453735.1 Peribacillus sp.
AACGAGGTGACTCCCCGATAGTCCCTACTAGATTTCAGGCTATTTCTCAAAAGTGCGTTTCATTCATTGAGACTGTATTAGGCTTTCACCATCCCTAACTCGCTTACCAGTCTGTGCAAGAACTACTCTCTTTATCATTGAATTTATCAACTGAAGTTTTAAAAAATAATAATGTATTTTACTTTTTTTGTCAATCCTTTTTCACTATCTGTCTCTGTTTTCTATGATCGCCAATTGACTACAAAACAAGCCTCGAATCAACTATTCGAGGTTTGTTTTTGTTATTTCTATTTAGTCCGTACTAATTCAAGTTGTTTAACTAGAACGTCCACTAACGTATTTAATGGATTCACTAGTGTCTTTGACAGCTCTCGTTCCACTTTCATGGCCGCATCAACCATGGACAGTTGAGCGACTGAGACAGTTTTTGGGTTTTCTTTCATAAGTTGAGTAATGAAAGTTGTGACTTCCTCATCATAGACACTCTTTTTCCCTTGCATCATCAGTTCAAAGATATCGTTAATTACAATAACCTCTGTGTCTAAAGTCAGTCCACGGGCGTCTGCGTATTTATGCAAACGATTCATTGTTCCTTCCACCGTAAGAGGATTCGTAAATAAAAGGATTTGAGGTTCTGATATCTTACAAATTTCATTGAAAAAGGGTTCGTCAATATTAATAATTGGTACCGAGATGCTCAACTGTTCCCCTTGTAATAACGTTATATAATTCGTACATGTAATGAGAATGGCGTCCACTTTGCTCTTAGAAATCCACTCTAGCTGTTCTTTGACTTTATACTGAGCTTCTCTTTTTTTAAAAGATTTATCTGAGGTCACACGATACATGAGTGCTGGATCAACAAAATGAACTAAATCAATATCGTAAGAAGAAAGTGCCTTTTCTATGTAATTGATATTTGAATAATGGGCGTGAAGACACCCCAATCTTTTCTTCATGTATTCAACACCCTAACAAAACAAATTTTTAGATTTAATCCGGTCAATAAATCATTCCTTATTTTAACACACCCTTTCTTGACATATCAAAAAAAGAGAGGGAAACGTGCCCTCTCCTTTTTATTTTTTTCTTATTTAGTTGCGTTCCGAAGTTTTCTTTCGTACACGGCAATTTCGCCTTCAAGGTCCAGAAGTTTGATTTGATGCTCAAGCTCCAGTTTCTTTTTGAGTCTTTTTAATGATTCAATTTGACCCTCTATATCCTCTGTTGCAAGCTTTGGCTCTGACTGTGTTTGAGGCTTCGGTTCAGCTTTAAACTCAGGTTCTGCTTTCGGCTCAGCCTTTGGTTCGGCTTTATATTCTGCTTCTGGTTTAAGATCAGTGAAAATATCTCCGCCTTGCATAAATTTACTTATGCTTTTACTGAAAAAGTCTGCTGCCGCGTCCTTGGTCTTAGGATTTCCAATAATCCCTTCAATTAGGCTCTGCATTTTCGCTAATGACGTGCCAGGAATGACTGATTTTTTTTGAATAAACTCTTCTAGCCAATCTTTATCTATTTGATAGCTTTTCCCGTCTTGTGTTGCTTCAAGTTCACCATTTCGAATCCACCGGCGAACGGTTTCTTCTGAAACACGTAACATTTCACTTATCTCTTTCGTACTTAACATGTTAAAACCTCATTTCTGTATTTGTTCACACACATAACATATCATATGTGCGCACATACGTGCCAATAATAATGACTATTTTTTAGCTATAGTATGTAACTAGGTATCCTTTTGCACTTAAACCTGACATTAGGTGCACCGTATGATACCCTATATTTACCATTGAGCAGGTAGAAAATGTATAAAGCGGAGATCGATAAAGACCTATATCTGGCCATTTTAGAACCTAGACACGCGCAAGAATTGTTTCAACTGCTTGATAACAGCCGGGACCATATAAGCAAATGGCTTACTTTTCCGAACAAAACAAATAGTGTTGGGGATTCCCTTACATTTATAGAAAAATCTTTGAGGCGATTATCCGAAAATAATGGATACTGGGCTGGCATTTGGTATAAAGGAAAAATGGCTGGCTCCATTGGCTTCTTATATATTGACTGGGACGCAAGAAAGACCGAGATCGGCTATTGGCTCGGAGACGAATATTTAGGAATGGGGTTAGCTACAAAAGCAGCCAAAGCATTCATCTACCATTCGTTTGAGGAATTAGATCTAAGAAAAGTTGAAATAAATGTGGCAAGTGAAAACGGACCAAGCAGAGCCATCCCTGAACGTTTAGGCTTCACTAAAGAAGGCAGTATTCGCAACTATGAAAAGGTAAACGGAGACTATCATGATCGGATTCTTTATGGATTGCTCAAGGATGAATGGAAATGAAAGTGAAAAAGCATCCTCCAAGGGTAAGGAGGATGCAATCCATTTAATCCATATTCGACTTGCGAGCTCGATCAGACAGAGACTTTTCTTTATTCCAGACTCTTTTCTTCATGAAAATGGCGGCCAGTCCAATAAGGACAACAAATAATAAGCTGATAAAGAATCCTGGCCTGATTTCTTTCTCAAGCAGTGTACCTGTTACGGCCGCCGCAATTAACAATAAACCCATCCAGCCTGTCAGCTTATTCATTATGTTTAATTTAAGGACTTTAAATGCAGAAATTACAATAAAGGCCCAGTTGTACAAAATTAATATTCCTGCAGCAGTCGTAATGTATTCATAAATTTTCCCTGGAAGCAATAAAGCTGTAATAATCGAACCAATTAGTCCAAGTGTCGCAAGACCAAGTGCTGGCAAAGGCAAATCTTTAAATTTCCTAATTTTATTTGCAAAGAAAAGCGGTGCATTTCCATCACCCGCAATGGTTACTAATAAATTCGTAACACCAAATAAAGATGCGGTCATGGTTGAAAAACCGGCTATTATGATGGCTCCATTAAATACATGTGGAAAGAACCCTAGATGATAACTATCCATCGCCGTTACAAAGGGACTTTCCTTTTCACTAAATGCATCTAATGAAACCATCGTTACCGCTAACCCCAAGGAAATAACATAGATAATCGTTAAACATAGAAGCATGATGGTTCCTGCTTTTGGTGCGTCTTCTTTCTTTTTAAGACGCATAGCCATCAGACCAATGACCTCTATCCCGCCAAAAGCATAAAAGGCATAAATCAAAGAGGTCCAAAATCCTTTTAGTCCTTTCGGGAATAATTCTTTATAGGTGTTAGGGAATGAAGGCGGCTCAACCCCCTTTAGACCGAACCAACCGAATATCCCACAAAAGGCAAGAATAATAAACATAACGATAGCTGCTGTCTTTATTACAGCCAGAACATTTTCTACTCTGTCAAACCCTTTAGTCCCAAACAACACGACAATAATTGAGATAATTGCAAAACCTGAGGCAAAAATCCATAGCGGAATCTTCGGAAACCAAAACTGAGATAAGATGGAAAGCGCCGTCAATTGACTTCCCATAATTAATATATTAGACGACCAGTAATTCCAACCTGCGCTAAATCCAGCCCAACGTCCATATGCTTTATTTGCATAATAACAAAACGATCCTTCGTGAGGATCTGCTGCTGTCATTTTGGCAAGCAGTCGGTAAACAATATATGTACCTAATGAAGCTAAAACAAACGAAAAGATTATAGATGGCCCCGTTGTTTTTATCCCAATTGTAGAGCCAAGAAAATAACCTGTTCCGATTGTGCAGCCGACGCCTATTAAGGACAGCTGCCACCACTCCATGCTGCCAGATTCATCTTTTGGATTGGATCCTTTGCTATCTGCCTTCGTCACTGTAAATCCCCCTTCCATACATCCTTCTTAGTGTGAATAAAACCACTCAGAAATATGTAAAAGAAAAAGGAATGACAGAATAAGGTATGGCTAACCCAATAGAGCTGTTATCCCCTGATAACCAAAGTACAGACCAAATCCGACGAGTGAGAGCCCGGATAAAACGGAGATGACTTTTATACTGGTTTCATTTAAATACTTTCGAAACACGGTGGTTAAGGCCGCCACAAAGAAATCCCAACAAGTTAGTCCGATAAACATCATTAAGGTATATACAAGTAATGAACTGGTTCCATAGGTTACAGCAGTTTTTGCTAATACGGAACCGTATATTCCAAGCCAAAATAAAATAGAAAGCGGACTCGTTATCGACATAATAAAGCCAACCATAAAGCACTTTAGCATTGAGTCAGGACTGCTTCGATAATCAATCGTCAATTTCTTAGCGGCGAACATCCCTTCGATACCTGAATAAAGCAAGACAAATCCTCCAAATAGCCATAAAAATGTCTGGACAATGGGAATATCTAAAAATTTGACCAATCCGACATAGACCATCATCATA
The DNA here is from genome assembly GCF_059453735.1 of Peribacillus sp. Taxonomy (NCBI): domain Bacteria; kingdom Bacillati; phylum Bacillota; class Bacilli; order Caryophanales; family Bacillaceae; genus Peribacillus; species Peribacillus sp. The sequence goes on from NZ_JAZVJO010000084.1 coordinate 4,345, forward strand.
AAAATAGCATCTGCTATCATTGCCCCTAAACCAACAATCCAAGCATGCCAAAACCCGTTTTTAAGACCCTTGTCCAATCTCGCGGAATTGACCGGACCAATTGGAGCCGCAAGCGTGATCCCTAACACAAAATAACTAAACAGTATATTTACACTCAGGAGTACCACTCCATTCATCCAATTTCATCGGCTTGTCCAAAGATGGAGAAACTAATGAAGTATATGTAGGTGAAGATGGAGTTAGAACTATTCCTCATAGAGTGTAAATTAGGTTTGATTACGTGTACCTTCTTCTTCCTACATTTAAATTGAAGCAAGAAGGAGTTCAATTATAATTTCGTTTTATTTCTTTTTCTTCTTTTTTCCCATTAAAGCCGTCGCTATGGCACCAAAGAAATTTCCTAATGCTTCAAACATTACTCTACACCTCCCACAACGAACTGCAGCATATAATAAACTAGTATATTCTATTAATTACATATATGGTAAAATAAGGTTATTCTCTCGTAACTGGTATATCTGATTTTGCTCCATAACAGACAAAGCGTATCTTTTAGGTCCCGTAAGAATCTTACCGGGTTTTTCACTTTTTGTGATACAACATCACACATAATTAATAGCAGTGAGACATTATAAACTTATTGGGGTGAGCCATCTTGAATTTTTCATTTATAGATATTAGAAGTGGTAGTGCAACCTGTGTTTTCGAGATTAATCATAAAAAATTTGAGTTCCACCCTTCTTTTCATTCCGATGCCCTAGGGGATTTTGTTTCATATCTTGCTTCGATACATCCTTTATGCAAATTGAGTTGGAAAGAAGGTGCCTTTCACAAAATAAATGGTGGGATTCATTGGCAAACGGGACCATATTTACTAAATTGGGAATTCAAACGAGATTTCGAGGATTTAGAAATTATCATCATGGAAAAACAAAACTTTACCGTAGATAGAAAAGTTAATACAGATTTACCTAAAATAATATTGAAAACTACATGCAAGTTTGATGATTTTGTTTTATGTGTAATAAAAGAAGTAGATCGAGTTATTAAACAACGAGGCATTTTAGGTTATCGACAAGAATGGCAAAACTACACATTTCCAATTGATGGATTTCTTGCACTGAAATATGCGTATCTTTATAAAAAACCCTTTGAGATAACCAAAACAAATAATGGTACTTCGCTTGAGGAAGAACTATCTTTATTATTGTTAGCTATTGAATAAACAGGGTATATTCCGAGAGATTAATCATCTTTAATCGACTGATTAGGGAGGTGTTGTTTTTGGATAAAGAGGTAAAGAGAAAATTAGCTTTCGTTATATCCGTTTCTATCATAGGCAGTATTCTTGTATTATTGGTTCCCATTCTTTTTCATTATTTTTCTGGTTCTCCTTAACTTCACTATCCTTTCCACAGTTATGCCATTCCCCCTTTGATCACTAACTCCAAAGGGGGACCTCTTTTAAATCCCTTTGTTAGTTTTCTCCACTCTCTTCCCTTTTTCCAATTGTTTGATTTAGTTCTTCTTCTTGTTTTTTAAAATACGCCCGGAAGCTCAGCCAAAAAATCGTATACGTAATGATGAAACAAACAAAAGCAGCTGCAAAAGGCCATATCCCGGCTGGAAGCCAGCCAATATACATCGCCATGGGAAAATAAACAAGGACTGATAAAGAAAAGTGAACACTTAACTGTTTCAGCGGACTCCAGTTGTCATATTCAAAAATTAACGAAGCCATGCAGAAATATAAACTGATTACCATTGCACCTACTACACTTAGCCAAATTTCCTGTACACTAACTTCCGCCTTAATTACGACAATCACGGTGAGCATGATAAATACGACTACCATTGAATAGCCAAGACCCGCCCAAGCTCGCTTTAAAAGCTTACTTCCCATCCTCTCCACCTCCGAGTATTAATTTTTTCTTTAGCTCAGCGACATAACTGCGTGAGACATATTCTTTTGTGCCTGATTTAAAATGTACACAAAGAATGCCGTTGAAGGTCAATTCAAAATGATCAATTTGATCAAGATTACCGATAACTGATTTTGAAAATCGCATAAACCGCTGAGGGACTAACAGTTCCTCCAACTCGTAAAGCTTCAACTTCATTTCAATCTTCCGGTGGCCGCTGACACCATACACCTTGCGTTTTTCAGCAAATACATAATCCACCTCCCTCGGACTTAAGAGAATGGTCTTGTCTTCCTCAACTCCAACGAGACGCTTTGACGATTGAATTTGTAATTTCCGAATGATTTCTGCCAACTCTGGAGTCATTTCTTTAGCCTGAATGGTAATCGTCAATTCCTCGTATTGATCATGTAAGTCTATATTCACTTTCATGATTGGTCCCCCCTGTTCTATATATATTATTGCGAATTTTCTTGCCTTTGTAACAATAAACGGATGACAGGTAGGAGAATGAGAGTCAACTGTTATAAACATGGAATGAACTACGGTCCTATGTATAAAACCAGATATAATTTGCTTAATTTTACCATTTATCCTTAACGGTAATCGCAGAAATTACATAAAAAAACAGGGAGCTCCTTACTAAAGGTCCCTGTTAATGCATTTATACTTTTCTAAGCTCTCTACTAATACAAAATGCACCGATGCTAAACACGATGGAAATCGTTAAAGGAACGACGATATACGCTTGATCGACAACAAACCATCCTAGAATGAGTGATGACACGCTCGTTGTGAAGGCAATAAATCCATATGTCTTACTTTTATAAATCCAAATATAAGGAAAAAAGTGAGAACCCGTTAATAGACCAATCGTAAAGGGTAAATACTCAGGAATTTGGAGGTAGACGAGAATAAAAACAGGGATAAAAAAAGCCTGTGGAGCTGCAACTACTGCCGCTAACATTCCAATTGGATTCTCAATAACTAATACATTTACCTTCATACATCTGCCAACGGCTACTCCTAATGGAAAGATAACAATCAAAGCAAGAATCCAAATAACGCCTACGATCTTCATTGAAAAAAAGAATGGAAAAAGAGCAATAAGAAAAAAAACAAAGGCTCCAGAAAGTACAAGTGGAACACCCTTTTTTGCGGTTTGGATAACATCCTTTTGTAAGTGGTTTAGCTTAGCATCCATTTAAGACTCCTTTAGAAATGACACTGAATCATATACGGCTAGATTCAGTGTCCTATTCGTTTTTTAATAGAGTGTAACAAATAAATAAGATACTAGAAAAATACTTATTTATCATATTAAGTTTATACATATTTACCACTTTA
>NZ_JAZVJO010000085.1:0-8528 GCF_059453735.1 Peribacillus sp.
AAAAGCTAACGAGCAATATCAATTCAATAAGAAGTTAGAATTGACGTTGAAAGAGTACTTTTTCCAACACGATTGGCCGGGGAATGTTCGGGAATTGATTAATATAGTGGAAAGGCTGGTTGTATTAACAGATAAGTCGCTTCTATCCATTAATGATTTGCCCGAAGAATATCAACCAACACGTCAATTTAAGACAAGCAAAACGATGACTTTAAGAGAATGTGTGGAGAAAGCGGAAAGAGAAGTATTGGAACGAGCGGTCAAAACATATCAAACGACCTATGAAATGGCTGAAGCACTTGATTCAAGTCAGGCAACCATTGTTCGTAAACTAAAAAAATACGATTTAAAAAACATGTGAAAAAGAATAATATAGGTGAAGGGGTTTCCAATAAAATGGAACCCTTTTTTTGTGTATTTATCATCTTCATGAGCTTAATTCAAAAATGAATTCTTCATTCAAAAATAAATCATGTCTATTCCTAGTAAATACTGCTCGTTTCATTTTAATTAATTCATTTATGAATTTGATCATACTTCTTTTCCTATTCCTAGCATCGATTTGGCTTTGGCACAGGATTTGCATATTAGTAAGGTAGATTAAGGTCCTCTAAAGATGCGAGGTGAGATGGAGAAACGCTAGAAACGTCTGGGAAAATATACATACATAAAAATAGTTAATAAAAAGGAGGGAGAAAATGGAGATTTTACTCCAACAGCTGTTTAATAGTTTAACAATTGGAAGCGTTTACAGTTTGGTTGCTCTCGGATTGACGCTCGTTTACGGAATCCTGCATATCCCAAACTTTGCTCATGGAGCCCTCTATATGATGGGCGGCTATATTACGTTAACCATGATGACCGCATACGGATTCAATTATTGGATTGCAATGTTTGTTTCTATACTCGTTGTAGGCCTAATTGGCGTGTTACTAGAACGGTTCGTGTTTCGCTTATTGAGAGAAGCTCCGCCCTTGCACGATAAAATTGCTGCAATCGGAATTCTGCTTTTTCTTGAAGCATTTGCACAGTTCGTCTGGGGAGCAGATTTTCAAACGATGACTTCTCCATACGGTCAAGTTGTTACGATTATGGGCCTGACATTTACTATGCAGCGTTTATTGATCATCGTTTCTGCCATCGTAGTCATGATTCTACTCTATTTATTCCTTAAAAAAACATTTACTGGTTCAACTATTATTGCCATGTCCCAAAGTCGTGAAGGCGCTTCACTAGTAGGAATCAATATTAATAAAGTGGCGATGCTGACGTTTATGATTTCTGGAGGATTGGCTGCAATTGCTGCCTCTCTTGCTTCTCCCATCAATCTCGTTTTCCCTGGTATGGGGCACCTTGTCATATTAAAAGCGTTTGTCATTATTATTCTTGGTGGGATGGGAAGCATACCAGGTGCGATTGTCGGAGGATATATCCTTGGATTTAGTGAAAGCCTTGGTGCTACCTATATTTCCAATGATTATAAGGACATCATCGCTTTCGTTTTATTGGTAATCATTTTAACGGTAAAACCAACAGGTCTATTTGCAAAGGGGGAGAGGTAGCATGAAGGTTATGAATAACCGAACGGCCATGATTGCTCTCCTCGTATTGGCAATCTTGTTTCCGTTGATTTTCCAAAATGACTATTATACGCATATGTTAACGCTTTCGTTTATTTGGGCAATAGCTGTTTACGGGATAAATTTACTGGTCGGGTATACCGGATATCTCTCCCTTGCTCATGCTGGTTTTTTCGCGATTGGTGCATACTCACTTGGGCTATTGACGGTCAAAGCGGAAATGAATTTTTGGCCGGCCCTCGTCTTAGCGTGCATAATCACTTCGGTAATCGGATTGTTTATTGGGGTGATAGCATTACGGACGAAGGAACATTTTTTTGCCATATACACCTTATGTGTCGGGTATATCATCTATCTAGTCATTGATAAGTGGGATGGTCTAACCGGTGGAGTTAGAGGATTAATTGGTATTAATGCTCCTAGTAATATCGGTCCCATTACTTTTGAGACAGCAGTCTCACAATATTACCTTGTGCTCACCTTTTTGGTAGTGGTTATTTTAGTCATCTACCGAATCGTCCACTCACTAACAGGGCGAACCTTCTTAGCCATTCGTAATAGTGAGGAGCTCGCTCAAACAATCGGTATTTCAACCATGAAAAATAAACTAACAGCCTTTGTCCTTTCTACTTTTTTCGCAGGACTGGCAGGAGCCTTATATGCTTCATTCGTTCGCTTTATTGGTCCAGATATTGGATCTACAGCCATTATGTTCGATCTGCTGATGTACCTTCTCGTTGGTGGCATTGGCACCTTATCAGGCCCCTTAGTGGGAACCCTAATACTTGTTATTCTTTCACAAAACCTACAGTTCCTTCAAGAATACCGAATGTTGATATTCGGACCTATTCTAACGTTAATTATTATTTTTTACCCGCGAGGAATATCCGGCTCCTTCTTTGACTGGAGAAGTAAACGACGAAATCAACAAGGCAATGTTTTAAAACCAATAAAAGTGGAGGAGGGATGAAAATGTTTATTGAAACAAAGAATTTAACGAAAAAATTCGGCGGGTTAGCTGCCGTTAATAATGTTGATTTTCATATCGAAAAAGGAAAGATAAATGCCATCATCGGACCAAATGGAGCGGGAAAATCAACCTTTTTCAATTTAATCAGCGGTTTTCATCGTCCTAGTTCTGGCAGTGTTCTATTTAAAGGAACGGATATTACTAAACTTCCTGCAAATAAAATTGCTGGTTTAGGAATTTCAAGGACCTTTCAAACGACGAGTCTTTTTGAACAATCCACCGTTTTAGATAATGTGATAGTCGGTCATCGATTACGTACTAAATCGAATTTATTTGATGCCATTCTTCGCACGAAACGCTTAAAGCGTGAAGAAGAGGCTTGCCGCGATAAGGCAGTGGAGGTGCTTGAAATTGTGGGATTAACCCATGCTGCGGGGAAAATGGTAGGAAGTATTTCTCAGGAGGAAAAGAAACGGACAGCGATTGCCCTTGCCCTCGCTACCGATCCTGAAATTATCTTTCTGGATGAACCGGCTGCGGGAATTAACTCTGATGAAACACATGGATTAATTAATCTGATTAAGCAGCTTAATCAAAGGGGACTTACGATCTGTTTGATTGAACACAAAATGAGTATGATCATGAATTTAGCTGACCATATCATGGTCCTCAATTATGGGGAAAAAATTGCTGAGGGTACACCGAAGGAAATCAGCAGCAATGATGATGTCATTAAAGCTTATTTGGGAGGTAGTGCCAGTGCTTAAGCTGACTGATGTGTCGGTCAATTATGGAAGTTTTACGGCGATTAAGCATGTAAACATCGAAGTGTCTGAAGGGGAAATTGTTGTTTTACTAGGGGCAAATGGGGCAGGTAAAAGCACAACTTTCCGCGCCATCAGCGGGATCAGTAAGCTGACTAAGGGAGAGATTTTTTTTCAGGACAGTGCCATCGGCGGTCGCACGCCAGATAAAAATGTTCAGGCAGGAATTGTTCAATGTGCCGAGGGACGAAAACTATTCCCGCAGATGACTGTGCAAGAAAATTTACGAATGGGAGCCTACGTCCATCGAAGGAAAAAGGCAGAGATTAAGCATTCCTTAGAAAACGTATATGGATTATTTCCGATTTTAAAAGAAAAACATCACCATGATGCGGGGAGTTTAAGCGGAGGGCAACAGCAGATGTTGGCCATTGGAAGGGCGCTTATGTCGAAACCCACATTATTGATGCTTGATGAGCCTTCAGTGGGACTGGCACCTTTAATTGTAGAACAAATGTTTCAAGTCATCGAAGAGATTAACCGTGAGGGTATTACCGTTCTACTTGCCGAACAGAATGCTAATGCTGCTCTCAGCATTGCAGATAAAGGGTATGTTTTTGAAAATGGGGAAATCGTCGTTCAAGGGACAGCAGATGAATTATTGGCTAATGATGAAGTACGTAAAGCGTATATCGGTGCGTAAGCAGAAAAAAAGAATGGGGGATTTACATGAAAAAATGGAGATTAGTCGTTGTATTTATGCTGCTTGTCGTAACAGCCTTGGTCGGATGTAACAAAAGTGAAAGCACATCATCCGATGGAGGGGGGAAAGACAAAGGAAGTAATGTTGTGAACATTGGTTATAGTGGACCATTAAGCGGAGCTGCCGCGTTATATGGAAAAAGAACATTAAATGGTGTGGAAATGGCTGTCAACGAAATCAATGATGGCGGGGGTTTTGAAGTCGATGGAAAAAAATATACCCTTAACCTCGTTGCTTTAGATGATAAGTACCTGCCTAATGAAGCGGGTGCTAATGCGAAACGCTTAATTCAAGAACATAAGACTCCCATCATTTTTTCACCTCATAGTGGCGGCATTATGGCACTGCAGGTTTTTAATGAACAAGATAATTTTATCATAGGAGCGTATACGAGTGAGCCAGCGGTTACCGACAGCGGAAATGCCTTAACGGTTCGTTTTCCGCCTAATTATGAAGGATATATCGAACCATTTATCACGTATGAAATGGATCGTTTTGGAAAGAAAATTGCCGCACTTCCGACAGCCTCTCAATACGGTAAGGATTGGACGGAGGCCTTACTGCCAGCATGGGAAAAAGAAGGGGGAGAAGTTGTTTATAATTCTTCCATCGATTTTGCTAAAGAAACGGATTTCTTCACAATTGTGACAAATGCCTTAAAAGAGAAACCAGATGTTTTATTTATTGGCGGGGCCTCGGAACCAACAGCCAAAGTAGCGAAGCAAGCCCGCGAATTAGGGTTTAAAGGCGGTTTCATTATCATGTATCAAGCGAAACTGGATCAAATGATGCCGATTACTGGTTCTTACGAAGCGTTAGAAGGGTCAATAGGTGTTATGCCGCTAATCAATTCAGAAGAAGAAGCGATTCCTGCATTTGCTGAAAAATACAAGAAACTTTATAAAGAAGATGCAAGCTCCGAGGTCGGTTTAAACTACCTAGGGATGTATGCTTTTGTTGAATCAATGAAAGCGGCTAAAAGCGTGGATGATGTCAAGGCGATCCGGGAACATATGCAAGATGGAGTGGAAAATATAGGGGACGAACAAAGAATTTATGCGATTAATAGCATTGATGAGCAGGGCGGATTCGATATTACAATTGTCACAGCAGCCGTTGAAGGTGGAAAAATAGTCCCTATTCGCTAATTTGGATATGTTTTCCTGAATTCCGCCGGAAGTAGATTGGTTATGGGTATCCTACATGGCCTCGGTAACAATGGTTCCTGAGGTCATGTTAATCAGAGCATCGAGCCAGTGGATGACTCTCTTTCCAAAGAATAGTAGACTGCGGCCGTAAACGTATGGAGGTGTGATTGTGGATAACACAGAAAAACGACCTTGGCATCAGTGGTACAAAGATTTAGAGAATATCTCCTTTCCTGAACAATCGGTTTACAGTCTTCTGCAAACTACAGCAGAACGCTATCCTACACATACTGCAATCGTGTTTGAAAACGAAAAAATGACGTATCAAGAAGTGAAAAGTCAGGTAGATTGCTTAGCCGGAAGCTGGAGTAAGATGAATATTAAAAAAGGAGACCGGATAGGGTTGATGCTCGCAAACCATCCATCCTATATTATTTGTTATTATGCTGCACAAGCACTTGGGCTGATCGTTGTCCAAATAAATCCCATGTATACCCTTAGGGAACTCCTGCAAATTATCAAGGATTCTAAAACAGACTACTTAGTCTATGATGATCTGGCTGAAAAAATAGTCAGGGATGCCAAACAGATCTACTCCTTTAAAGAATGTATGTCTATTTCTCATCATGGTGAAACGTCCATCCCGTTTCTGATTCAATCAGGGACTCCTATACAAGCATGTGAGCTTGTCGATCCGCATGAAGATGTGGCAGTGATTCAATATACGGGAGGAACAACAGGAAAAATGAAAGGTGCCATGCTCACTCATTTTAATCTGACATCAAACGTGGTTCAAAGCTTCAATATGTATGGCGGATTTATGATACCTGGTAAAGAGACGGTCTTAGCTGCTACTCCGCTGTATCATGTCTATGCCATGACAAGTGCAATGAATTTGAGCATATATCTAGGAGCAACTATTTTACTCTTTAAAACGTTTAATCTTCCAACTATCCTTGATTCCATTCAACTTTATCGACCGACATTTTTCCCTGGCGTGCCTAAAATGTATGCCGCGTTTATAAAGTATCCAGGTATTGAAAGATACGATTTAAGTTGTTTAAAAATGTGTTCTTCAGGATCTGCCCCGCTTCCTATTGAAGTCATTAAAAAATTTGAGGCATTAACGAATGCAAAGATTGGTGAAGGATATGGTCTTTCAGAAGCTTCACCAAGTACCCATCGTAATCCGCCCATTGGAAAGCGGAAAATTGGAAGTATTGGGATACCTATGCCAGCTACTGACTGCATGATCGTCGATGAAAATCATCATCCCTTAGGTGTACAAAGTGTAGGAGAACTACTGATTTCAGGTCCTCAAATCATGAAAGGATACTGGAATAATCCAGATGAAACAAACCTTGTAATAAGAAATGGATGGCTATATACCGGAGACTTAGCCTTGATGGATCAGGACGGATATTTTTATATTGTTGGTCGTAAAAAAGAAATGATCATAATCAGCGGATTTAATATTTATCCACAGGAAATTGAAAGTGTACTTTATGAACACCCGGATATACAAGAAGCCGCAGTCGTTGGAATTCCGAATTTAGAAGCAGGAGAAGCAGCCAAAGCATTTATTGTTCCTAATGAAAATGTAGAGATTGACCTAGATGAAATTATAGGGTATTGCTATTCCAAACTGACACCTTATAAAGTTCCTAAGGAATTTGAGATTAGAACTGAATTACCAAGAAATACGGTTGGGAAATTATTAAAAAGATTGCTTGTGAAAGAGGAAATGGAGAAGAAAAAATCATAGTCTGAAAGTCCGAAATATCAACTTGACAAAGGAAAAAATGTATTGGAGGACAGCGATCATGACTCAAACCCTTTTTGACTTAAGCGGGAGAACTGCATTGATTACAGGCGGTGGCAGCGGAATTGGAAAAATAATCGCTGAAGCACTAGCAGAATATGGAGCAAATATAGCTGTTTGTTCGCGGAAAGTAGAGAACTGTCTCGAAACGGCAGAATATCTAATAAACAAATTTGACGTACAAGCTAAAGCTTATCGCTGTAACGTTACAAGTGAGGCGGACATAGGGGAAACAGTCAAATATGTTATTCGAGATTTTGGTCAGATTGATATTTTAGTCAATAATAGTGGTGCTACTTGGGGTGAATCGGTAGAAGAAATGCCGCTTGAAGCTTGGAATAAAGTAATGAATGTAAATGTCACGGGTACATTTTTAATGTCAAGAGCCGTCGGGATACATATGCTTGAACGCGGTTACGGGAAGATTATTAATATCGGCTCAGTGGCCGGCATCAAAGCAGAGCCAGGAGACGTATTAAATGCAATAGGATACAGCACAAGTAAAGCAGCTGTGCACCATTTTACGAGAGATTTGGCAAAAAAATGGGCCGAACATGGAATCTATGTGAATGCAATTGCCCCTGGCTTTTTTGAAACCAAGATGACGAAGCATGTGCTCGGAAAGCATCAAGAGAAAATCATGAACCGTAACCCACTGAAAAAGCTTGGGGATCCTAATTCACTTAAAGGAACAGCCCTTCTTCTTGCTAGTCATGCTAGCGATTATATAACAGGTCAAATTATTGTTGTTGATGGAGGAAGTACATTGTAAGAGGCTTGATCAAATTAAAAGAGAAATAGGAGTGAATGGTATGCATTTACGTTTAACGGAAGAACAAACGATGGTTCGTCAAACGATTCCGAAATTTGTTGAGAATGAATTAATCCCTCTTGAAAATGAAGTGTTAAAGAATGAGAGAGAAGGCCGGCCAAGTATTTCTGCAGGTAAATTAAAAGAGCTGCAGCTAAAAGCTAAGCAATTTGGGTTTTGGGGAATTAATACGCCGGAAGAATATGGTGGTGCAAACCTGGGTCAAATGATGTTAGCCATAGTCCTTATGGAAGTATCAAAGACTTTTGTCCCATTCACATTTGGTGGTTCTGCCGACAATATTCTCTATTACGGGAACGATGAACAAAAGAAAAAGTATTTGATTCCGACAATAAATGGAGAGAAGAAATCTTGCTTTGCGATGACGGAGCCTGCTGCCGGATCAGATACCCAAAATATTAAAATGACAGCAGTTAAAGATGGGAACGAGTGGGTGCTGAACGGAGAAAAAACCTTTATTACTGGAGGAAATGAAGCCGATTTCGTTATGGTTATCGCTATTACGGATAAAGAAGCACATGATGCGACTGGCAGGGAAGGTGTGACCTGCTTTATTGTGGACAGAGATATGGGATGGAAATCTGAATATATTCATACAATGGGAGAATGGGGTCCGGCAGGGTTAGTTTTTGATAACGTTCGCGTACCT
>NZ_JAZVJO010000086.1:0-1724 GCF_059453735.1 Peribacillus sp.
CGTTCACTAATTGACCGTTATGGTATCGAAAATAATAACCTGGCACTAGTTTGTTAAAAGAAGAGTCCTCAACCGAATAAATATGATTGTAAACCACATCCATAATCACTCGTAAACCTTGATCATGAAAGGCTTGAATCATCTGCTTCATTTCTTTAATTCTTGTTTTCGGATCGAAGGGATTTGTTGCATAGGAGCCTTCTGGGGCATTGAAATGATTGGGATCATACCCCCAGTTATATTGTAAAAGTTCTAAATCTGCTTCATCGACTGTTGCATAATCAAACATCGGCAGCAGCTGTACATGTGTAACACCTAAGCTTTTAATATAATCAAGCCCAGTATCCATACCTGTTGGTCCTGTCGTCCCTGTCTCGGCTAATCCTAAATATTTTCCTTTATGAACAATTCCGCTTTCCGGATGAATGGAAGCATCACGAATATGAAGTTCATAAATAATCGTGTCCATCACAGAAGAATGCTGAGGCTTTTCAGTCGACCAATTATCAGGATTCGTAGTCATAAGATTGACTACGACCCCCTTATCACCATTAACCGTAACCGCACGTGCATACGGATCAACGACTTCATTCCACTGTTCATTACTTCTTATTTTATAGGTATACACCAAGCCGTCCTGGTCACCATCTAACTTCGCTGCCCACGTTCCCTTCTCAGAACGTTCCATTATCAATTCTTTCCCGCTTTCTTCCTCTTGTTCGTATAGTACTAATCTTACTTCAGCTGCAAGCGGCGCCCATAAACGAAAGACAGTTGCCTGTTCATGATACCGATTTCCTAAGTCCTGACCATCATAATAAAAGAGGCGGTCAATTTCCTCTGCGGTGCTCCTTTTCTCTATATATGAGTGCTGGTTAATATGTTCGATAACGAAGACCTCCTTCGACAAATTTCCCGTTATACTTTTTTCCACATTTCCAGCATTTTCAAACAAGACAATGAGCGAATGTTAGGATCGTTACTCTAAATAAGCTTATGTAAGATGAAAGCAGCATATTCACATCCATGCTCCATAAGTAACAGGTAAATGAATTTTCGGAAAAATCTAATATGATGTTTAAAAAGCCTCTCTCTCTCATTCACAAACCATCTTTTTTATGGTATGAATAGAGAAAAGTAAAAGGAGATGTCAAGATGAATAAGGAAACCCTCGACTATAAAATCGCTGACGTCAAAGCCGAATTCGTACGATTACAAGATGATATGGAAAAATTAGATTCTGTAAATGGAAACAGCGGCCCAATTGAAAAACAACTAGACAGGCTTCAAGACGAGCTAAAAGCCCTCTATCAGCAGCGATTAGATTTAGATGAAGAATAAACTTCACCATGATCGATAAAATAAGTGCTGAGCTAAAAAGAATAGAAGAACTCTATCAAGTAATAATGTGAATCCGGAAACCGTGCCTTCGGGTTTCCTTCCCCAGATAGTGACTATGATGTGCGCTTCATTTATCTTCATACAAAAGATTGGTGTTCAGATCATCCATTATTTCATCGAAAAGGAACTGGGTGCATTAAGTAGGAACACAGCAACAACGGCGACTTACATGAAGGATTCGACTGAACTCCTAAACAACCTATTTAGAGATCCTCTGAATGAGGTCTGGTGCCTTCCCTAATCATAAAAAAACAGCTCACATAATCTGTGAACTGTTTTCCTAACTTATTTTAACGCTTCGTGAACCTTTAGCTGTTTGCCTT
>NZ_JAZVJO010000087.1:0-3852 GCF_059453735.1 Peribacillus sp.
TGGAGTTATGAAGATTATTAATTTCGCTCAAGGTGCTCTGTTAATGTTAGGTATGTATGTAACATACTGGTCGTTTGCTATATTGGGAATAAATCCTTATTTATCCATTTTTTTAAGCGCAGGTGTCCTGTTTCTTGTTGGTGCTTTTATTCAGAAAACAATTCTTTCTAAAATGCTGGATGCGCCGGAGCATAATCAGCTACTTGTAACGCTGGGAATTATGCTGTTTATTGAAAACCTGGCCCTTGTTCTGTGGAGTCCGGATTTTCGAAGTGTGAAGATTGAAGGGATGGCACAAACCTTAAATATTGGGGCTATCGATATCAATTCGCCAAAACTAATAGCTTTTATTTTTGCGATCTCCCTTTCCATTCTGCTCTTTTGGTTTTTGAAAAGCACGTTCATTGGTAAAGCGATCCGGGCAACATCCATTAATCGTGATGGTGCTTCATTAGTCGGAATAAATACTGGAAAAATTAATTATATAGCATTCGGTATTGGAGCGGCTTTAGCTGGTGTTGCCGGCAGTTTAATTACACCGTTCTTATATACCTCTCCCTCGGCCGGTGCTACTTTCATCTTGAAAGGATTTGTTGTGGTTGTATTGGGGGGGTTAGGAAACTTTATAGGAGCTTTAGTAGGCGGCTTGATTATTGGAATATCTGAAGCTATGGGTGGAGCATTCCTGCCAGGCAGCTTAAAAGAGTTAATGACATATATTATTTTCATCATTGTTTTATTAGTTAGACCAAATGGTTTGTTTGGGGGGAAAGCAAGATGAGTAAAACAAATATAGCTCTAATAGTTGGCGGCATATTGTTTGTTATATTCCCTTTTTTAACAGACGATCAATACTATATGCATATAGCCATCCTTATCTTATATTATGCACTTGTCAGTCAAGCTTGGAATTTATTGAGCGGATTCTCCGGACAATTCTCTTTTGGGCATGCCGCATTCTTTGGAATCGGAGCGTATACATCCTCTATTCTTTTGACCAACTTAGGAATTAGTCCATGGTTAGGAATGATTGTGGGAGCTGTCATTGCTGCACTTGTCGGACTGATCATCGGATTTTTATCGTTCAGGTATAAATTGCGAGGAGCCTATTTTGCGCTTGGAACACTGGCTTTTGCCGAAATTTTAAGAGTGATTGTGCAGAATACAGAGCTATTTAATAAAACAATGGGTGTATTGATCCCCTTGGATCCGAATCCATTAATGCTTCAGTTTGATACGAGGAATGGATATTACTATACAATCCTTGGATTGGCAGCTATTGTGTTTCTAATTGTTTATAAGATTAGTCGTTCAAGACTTGGCTACAATTTGATAGCGATTAGGGAAAATGAGGAAGCAGCCCAATCATTAGGAGTGAACACATACAAAAATAAAATGATAGCTATTGCATTAAGCTCCGGTTTAACGGCTATCGGCGGTACATTCTATGCGCAGTATATATTATATATTGAACCACCCACCACATTTGGAAATGATGTTTCTGTTTCTATTCTATTACCAGCCATAATCGGCGGTGCGGGAACTGTACTTGGACCTTTAATCGGGTCTATTATCATCATTCCTTTAGGTGAATTGACAACTGCTTTTTTTGGCAATTTTGTTGGTGTGAACCTGATGACCTACGGACTGATTTTAATTATTGTAGTGCTTTATTTGCCGGAAGGGATAGTTGGTTGGTTCCAGAATAGAAAGAAAAAGAAGGAGCTTAAGGATTCCTTCTTTACACTTAACCAAAAAGGAGGGAAAAGGATTGACGATACTGAAAGTCGAAAAATTAACTAAAAGATTTTCTGGTCTTATTGCTGTGAATAATGTGAGTTTAACTTTAAATGAAGGTGAAATTTTAGGCCTTGTAGGACCGAACGGCGCTGGCAAAACAACGTTGTTCCATTCTATTTGCGGGTTTCATTGTCCGGAAGTAGGATCTGTTCTGCTAAACGAAGAAGAAATCATCGGCAAGAAGCCAGAAATAATATGTGGAAAAGGAATAGCGCGTACGTTTCAGATTGTTCAGCCATTCGGCAACTTAACAGTATTGGAGAATGTTATAGTAGGAGCATTTAGTCAAGTCAAGAAGTTCAGTGAGGCAAAAAAGTTGGCAGAAGAAAAGATTCATTTCATGGGACTTGGTCATCTCTCGGATTCCAGGATGAAAGATTTAACTTTTCCAGATCAAAAGAAAGTGGAAGTGGCTAGAGCACTCGCCACTCAGCCCAAAATCCTTTTTCTGGATGAAGTGATGTCAGGGTTAAATCCGGCTGAAGTGAATGAATTTATCGATTTAGTGAAAGTGATTCGTGACAGCGGGGTATCTATTGTATTTATTGAGCATTTAATGTCGGCAGTGATGGCTTTATCAGACCGTTTAGCGGTAATGCATCTAGGTGAAAAAATCGCAGAAGGTAACCCTAAAGAAGTCATGAAGAATCCACTGGTGATAGAAGCCTACTTGGGGGAGGAAGCAATATGATTAAAGTGGAAAACCTTAATACTGGGTACGGAAAAGTGCAAGTACTTAGAGATATCTCATTTCAAGTAGCTGAAGGTGAACTTGTTTGTATTCTAGGAACAAATGGAGCCGGGAAAACAACTTTACTAAAAACATTATCTGGATTATTACCTAGTTGGTCCGGCAGTATTGAGTTTCAAGGAGAAACAATCAGTGGCAAAAGACCCGAAGAAATTGTGAAGACAGGTTTGATTCAAGTGCCTGAAGGCAGAAAGTTATTTACTACAATGACAGTTAAAGAGAATCTGGAACTCGGTGCTTTTACTTCTCATGCTAAAAAACATTTAAAGAAAAACTTGGACTATTGTTATGAGTTGTTTCCAATATTAAAAGAGAGAGAAAAACAACAGGCAGGAAGTATGAGCGGAGGACAGCAACAGATGCTGGCCATCGGTCGGGCATTAATGTCTGAACCAAAGTTATTGCTTTTGGATGAGCCTTCTACAGGACTCTCACCCCTTTTGACAAAGCAAGTGTTTGATATTATTCGAGAAATAAAAACAAAGGGTGTTACAGTGTTATTGGTTGAACAGAATGCTGTTCAAGCTCTTGGAATGTCTGATAGAGGATATGTGATTGAAAACGGCAAGATTGTTATGGCAGGAAAGGCGGAAGATTTAATCAATGACGAACACTTAAAATCTTCTTATTTAGGGATCGCCACATAAAAAATGATTTGGAAGGTCAGTGAAATGAAGTCATACGAAAAGATGTTTAAAATTTTAAATTTATTTACGATGGATAGAACCAGCTTATCAATCAGTGAAATTGAGATGGAAGTTAAATATCCTAAGAGTACGATATTCCGTATATTGGACACTATGGAAAAGTTTAATTATATTGTACGAAATCAAGATAATCACCGGTATTCATTAGGCTTTAACTTTTTCAGGCTCGGTAGTATAGTTCAAAGCCAATTGGATTTTCGTAAGGTATCATTGCCAATAATGAAAGAACTTGTTCAACAGACTAAAGAGACAGTAGAACTAAATATTCTAGATGATATTTGTCGTGTGTGTGTCGAAAAAGTAGATAGTCCTTTGGATGTTCGTAATTTCGTGCGAATCGGGGAGAGAAAAGCCGCATATATGGGTGCTTCTGGAAAAGTGTTGATAGCTTTTCTGCCTGATCTTGAAAGGAAGAGGATCATTGAGAGATTGTCCGAACAGGAAAAATGTAATAGTTATATCTTGGAAAACGATATTAGAACAATAAAGCAGCAAGGATTTGCTTTAACTAAGGGTGAACGTGTTCCAGGCAGTTTTGCTGTGGCAGTACCAATATTTGAACAATCAGGCGGAATCGTGGCCAGCTTAACAATT
>NZ_JAZVJO010000088.1:0-20206 GCF_059453735.1 Peribacillus sp.
GTACGGACTACGTGCCGGTGTAGGCCTTTCTGCAAATCAGATTGGTCTGAATAAGAGAATGTTTGTGGTCTACTTTACGGATGAAAAAGGTGTCTTGCATGAATACACAATGATTAATCCGAAGATTATTAGTACGTCAACATCAATGACCTATCTGCCGCAAAGCGAAGGATGTTTGTCTGTAGACCGTGAAATTAAGGGATATGTCCCAAGATATGAGCGCATCAAGGTGAAGGCAATAGATATCGAGGGCAAGGAATTCACTATGCGTTTTAAAAAATTCCCGGCAATTGTTTTCCAGCATGAGATGGATCACTTGAACGGTATTATGTTCTATGATCGAATTAATCAAGACAATCCGTTTAAGCTCCCGGAGAATGTTGATATAAACAGTTTATAATTTAGAAAAAAACAGACACCCTGTATGTTTAGGGTGTCTGTTTTTCTAGAAAGTTTCAGATGTGCGGTAATGAGTGTTCAAATCTTGAAAGATTGCTCTGCTCATTTCCTTATATCCTTCAGATGTAAGATGAATGCCGTCATCTGATATCAAATGATTGAGATTACCTGCTTCCTTCAAGTAAGTACGGACATCAATCAGTGTTACATTCAATTCCACTGCTAATTGTTTTAATCGGCGATTATACAACCCATGCCAATGTTCTATTCCGCCAACTCTTGATACCCAGTGGGCAATTGATGGACCATATTGAGCGCAAATTGACCGATAATATCGGGCAGGGTCGAGAGGTGGAAGCGTAATTAAAAACGGAGTAATATGTTTATCCTGAAATTCGGAAATAATCGCAGTCAGATTCTCTACATAACGTTCAATCGGAACAATTGGTTCATGTTCTCCGTCCGGCAGAGCCGCCACTTCATCCCATTTAAAGTTACAGTCATTGCCCCCAACATTAATTAATACCGCATCAGGCTTTTCAGATAGTACATCTTTATCAATACGATTCATCAGAAGGTCTGAATTATCATTAAATACACCTTTATTAATTACTTCTATAGAGGGAAATGATTCAACAAGATTTGCTAGTATATTTGGGTAGTTTTGCTTTATAATTCTCAGTCTGCCTTTTACAATGGATATTCCTCTAGTTAGACTGTCACCAAAACAAATAATCTTCAATTGGTCTCTCTCCTATCCGTTCCTAACTCTTCTTTTAGTTTAGTGGCAATTCCTATATTCGACAATGGATATGACTTCCTAAATGTTGAGAATTGGTGAATTTTTTCTTAAAGCATGCTGACGGAGTTTACCCGTGCAGAGGTTTCATTTTCAGCTTATATACCCACGAATCGACGAAAAAAAACAACCCTCTAAATAAGAGGGCTGCTTAGTTTATTTAGTTGTTTTGTTCAATCTTTGGTTCCGCTTCAACACGGGCATTGCCCATGAAGAAGACGGTGATGATTGCTATACCAATTGGAATTAACGCGAGCAAGAACGTTAATGTTATGGAATCCGACAAAGCATTAACAATTTTATCGAGTATCTCAGGTGGAATTTGAGAGCGTGTATCGGATTGGAACAGCTGCCGCGGATCGTCGAAATTCATAGCTGCTCCCTGACCACCCATTCCTTTGAACGATTCCGCCATTTTATTAGCAAATGAATTCGTCTGAATAGCTCCAAAAATGGTGATTCCGAGCGTCATCCCGAAAGAACGCAGGAAAGAGTTGGTCGAGTTAGCTGAGCCGCGATAACGCGGGTCAAGTTTGTGGATGGAGGCAGTCGGTAACAGTGAAAAGGAGAAACCAACGCCAAATCCGACAATGATCATATAAATCGTCAACAGTGTTCTGCTAGTATCAGGTGTTAATGTGCCAAGCAAGAGCATTCCTGCAAAGAATGAAAAGACAGATACTATCATAAGGGTGCGGAAGCTTGTTTTCGTTTGGAATATCCCTCCGCCGGCGCTGCCTAGAACGCTTCCAAGCATCATTGGCATTAAGATTAAGCCTGCATTTGTAGCAGAACCGCCATAAACAGCTTGAACAAAGATTGGAATATATACGGTCAGTATAATAAATGTAGCACCGTAAAGAATCGCAAGGATTTGTGAGGTAGCGAATAATCGTTTTTTAAACATCCAAAACGAAATGATTGGATCACTTGCTCTTCTTTCAAAATAGAAGAAAAGGATAAAAAACAGAGCAAAACTTGCGAACAGGGAGATAATTGGAGTAGAGCTCCAACCATATTGTCCGCCTAACTCCAGCGCAAACATTAAGCTGACAACCGAAATAACAAGGGTACCCGCACCGCCCCAATCAATTTTTTGTTCTTTATGTGAAGAAGATTCTTTATAATAAGTAACAATAAAGAATAATGACACAAGACCAATAGGTACATTCACATAAAAGATCCAATGCCAGCTTAGGGTTTCAGTAATAAAAGCACCCAATAAAGGGCCAAGAACACTTGAAATACCAAAGACGGCACCCAGAAGAGCAGTCATTTTTCCGCGTTTATTAGCTGGGAAAATATCAAATACAATGGTAAAAGCAATCGGCATCAATGCGCCGCCTCCTATACCCTGAATCGCCCGAAAAATACTGAGCTGCGTCATAGACTGGGCCAATCCGCATAAGGAAGATCCGATTAAAAACATGACTAGACCAAAAATAAAAAAACGTTTCCGTCCGTACATATCGGATAGTTTACCGAATATGGGCATTCCAGCCATCGTTGCGACAAGGTAGGCAGAGGTAACCCAGACAAATTTATCAAAATCACCTAAATCAGATACGATAGTACCCATAGCCGTAGAGACAATGGTGTTGTCCATAGATGCCATGAAAATTCCCAGTAATAGACCGGCGACAATGAATGATTGCTTATTATTTTTTTCAGCTAGCAAAAGGCTCTCCTCCTTAGTTGGGTATTACTTGCTTTTGTACTTAGTGAAATGTATACGTTAGAATGAGTAAAAAAAAATATCTTGATCATCAAGATAAGTTCAAGTTTAGTTGGAGGGACAAGCTAATGTCAAGAGATAACAGCAGAAAAACGGATCAGATAGAGAGTTTGACACAACTACTGCGAAAGTACGGAATGAGGTCTGTTTTGTTTCAACAAAATATGGCCTTAAAACTTGGAGTTTTTCCTACTGATCTTAAGACAGCAGATATCTTGAATGAAACCGGACCGATCACAGCGGGTGAGCTTGCCAGAATTACCGGTTTAAGTACAGGTGCAGTAACAGCACTCATCGATCGCCTTGAAAAGGCAGGCATTGTCATGCGTGAAAAGGACCCTAATGATGGACGCAGGGTCGTTATTGCACCTGTTTCAAAACGTCATCAAGAAATCTTGGGACATTATCAAACGCTGGCACAGGCTACGAAAGTAATATGTGTGGATTATAATGAAAAAGAAATGGATTTAATTCTTACCTTTATCCGTAATATCACGACGATCATGGAAGAAGAACTTGAAAAATTAACAATAGAACGGGATGGCGGCATATAGGCAAAAGTCTAAAAAAATTTAATTGAAAATGATTATCAATATCTGTTAGAATGATAAAGGAAATTAAGACGGGATAAAATGACAAGGGAGTTTTGGGGTATGAATACAATTAAATCCACCGTGGCCGTTCTATTGTCTACGAGTTTATTATTTGGGTGTGGACAAAAAGAAGAAGCAAAGCCAGCTACAGATAATTCGAAGAAAACAGTGGCAGCAACAAGCAATTTAGATAAAATTTCAACTGAATATAGAGACTATGCCATTCATGAGATTGAGGAGTTTGTAAAAGAAACAGAAGCATTTACAAATGCCGTTATCTCAGGAGATATTGAGAAGGCAAAGGAATTATATGCACCTGCAAGAATGCATTATGAACGGGCTGAGCCAATAGCTGAGGTATTCGGCGATCTTGATCCGAAAATCGATGCACGTGATGGTGATGTGGATGAGAAAGACTGGGGCGGTTATCACCGTATTGAGCAAGGCTTATGGGAAGAAAACACAACTAAAGGGTATGAAGGATATGCTGAACAGTTAATGAAAGATGTTAACTTGCTTCGTGCAAAGGTTGAAACGGTTGAAGTAACACCTGAATTATTAATAACGGGTGCAGTGGATCTTTTAAATGAAGTGTCAACCTCAAAAGTAACGGGAGAAGAAGATCGCTATTCTCATACAGATTTATATGATTTTGCTGCCAATGTTCAAGGAGCAGAAAAAATCTTTTCTATATTAACTCCAGCTCTTAAGGAAAAAGACGAAGCGCTAGTGACGGAGATTGATACTCGATTTGCTGCCGTTTACAATCTATTAAACGAGCAGAAGCAAGGGGAAGATTATACCCTTTATGATAAATTGGATAAGCAAGAAATTAAAGAGTTAAGTCAGTCAATTGATGCTCTTGCTGAACCTCTTTCTCAGATTGGAATTGTAACGGAGGAATCTTAAGTGAGTGATTCATCTATTAATGAAAATGAATCAGCGTCTCTTTTGTCAAAAAAAGTAACCAGACGGGATATGCTTAAAACAGCGGGAATCGGGGGAGTCGGCGTACTGATTGGCGCTGCTGGAATAGGAGGCGTGATGTCTCTTTCTACTGCAGCTGAAGGGAATAAGAGGAAAGATACAGTTCCTTTATACGGCGCGCATCAGGCAGGTATCGTAACTGCCATGCAGGATAACTTGTATTTCGCCTCTCTCGAAGTTACGACTACCGATAAAACTGAACTAATTAAGCTATTTAAGGATTGGACAGTGGCAGCGGCGAACCTTATGGAAGGAAAACCAGTGGGTGATTTATCATCTAATGGATTCTTACCACCTAAGGATACTGGAGAAGCTGAGGGGCTGTCTCCAGCTAACTTAACGATAACATTTGGCGTAGGTCCATCCCTTTTTGTTAAAGACGGCAAAAACCGATTTGGTTTACAGTCAAAACAGCCTAAGGAGCTTCGGGATTTGCCGAAATTTTCTTTTGATGCCTTAGACGAATCATGGTGTGGCGGTGACATTTGCATTCAAGCTTGTGCGGATGATCCACAGGTTGCCTTTCACGCAGTACGGAATTTAGTACGAATCGCAAGAGGGAAACTAATCATTCACTGGGCACAGACTGGGTTTCAACGAACTAAATCAGCCGGTAATATAAAGGAAACGCCGCGTAACCTGTTTGGATTTAAAGATGGAACCGTCAATCCTGATATAAACAAGGAAAAGGATATGCAACATGTATGGGTTCAGCCTGGAGATGGTCCTAACTGGCTTGTGGGCGGAAGTTATATGGCTGTTCGGCGTATTCAAATGTACATTGAGGTCTGGGACCGAACGACTTTAAAGGATCAGGAAGAAACCTTTGGCCGTAAGCGAATGAGTGGAGCGCCGCTCGGTAAAGAACTAGAATTTGATGAAGCAGATTTAGAAGAAAAAGATGTAAATGGAAGGCTCATTGTTCCAGAGACTGCGCATATGCGGCTTGCCCGCGGAGATGGTTCGCAGCAAATATTAAGACGTTCGTATTCGTATGCGGGTGGAATGGATCCAAAAACAGGAAGTATTGATGCGGGCTTATTATTTATCTCCTTTCAGAGAAGTCCAAGCAAGCAATTCATTCCCATGCAGCAGAGGCTTGCCGGCAATGACAAATTAAATGAATATATCATTCATCGAGGCAGCGCTTTGTTTGCATGCTTACCTGGAGTAAAAAAAGGTGGATATATCGGAGAGACACTTTTCAATTAAAGTGTCTCCTTTTTAAAGGAGTGCGAGTAGGCAATGCTAGTAAGTAAGTGGAAACAGTGGCTCGGGTGTATGATCGTTGGACTTATTCTCTCAGTATCAATCCCGCTGGTGGTTCAGGCTGAAACGAATCATGATGAGCTATTTATCTATATCGGTGATAGCTTGATGAAAGCTAAAAATGGGGAAAAAGAGATTGTTGTCAGTAACATGAATGATTTTGAAAAGGAATGGCAAAGAACTCGAACAGACAGCGAGCAAGCAGCTGTTGTGGATCAACAGCTGCTTGCAGTAAAAAAGGCACTAAAGGAACAAGAAGATACTCAGAATCTAAAACCGTTATTATCAGCTCTTTCAAGTGCAGTCATAGCGTATGATATCGAACAAAATCCAGTAGATAAAAGCAATCATAAAGATACTGTAAAGCAGTTGCTGCCTTTTATCTCGGAATTGGATAGGTCCATCGCGGGTCAGGACTATGAAAAGGCGAAAAAGGATTATCAAGTACTTTTAACGCTCTGGAATAAAGAAGTAGAGAGTATTGTTCGTGAAGAAAGTGTCGTTACATATGGTGAAATGGAAAAATATATGGCCTTTGTTCGTATCGGTATTACGCAAGAACCAGCCGATCAGGATAAGGCAGTAACTAATCTTGGTCATCTAAGAACGTCAATAGATAATTTTCTCTCTGGAAATGTGAAAAAGGTGGAAGCAACTAGCTATTCATTGTCGGATGTTACCGATCTTTTACAAGCTAGCGGCCAAGCAATGAAGAAAAATGATCTTCCTAAAGCAGTCGACAAATTAAATGAGATTTTAACCATTTGGCCGATGGTCGAGGGGGATGTATCAACCCGAGACAGTAAGCTTTACAGTGATATGGAAACAAAGGTGCCAACGGCTATCAGTTTGCTGGAATCCGAAAAAGTTAAAGCGGAAGAAGCTCAGACTATTATTGAGGACTTACATGAAAGGCTGCTGCCGCTTATTTCAGAGACGAGCTATTCAACGTGGGATGCCGCCTTAATTCTCCTTCGTGAAGGTCTTGAAGCCTTGCTGATTGTGGCTACGCTGCTAGCCTTTTTGAAAAAAGTGAACCAGGGAGACAAACAAAAATGGATCTGGGTCGGGGTAGCTGCAGGTTTACTAGCCAGTGCGATATTAGCCATTATTATAAATATTGTCTTTTCAAAAATAACCGCGGCATCCAGTCGAGAATACATCGAAGGGATCACAGGCATTGCGGCTGTTGTGATGATGATCAGCGTTGGAGCGTGGCTTCATAGTAAAGCAAATGTGAAAGCATGGAATCGCTATATAAACAAACAGATGACTCAAGCGATTACTACTGGAAGCGTTATATCTTTTGCTTTGGTCAGCTTTTTGTCCATTTTCCGTGAAGGAGCAGAGACCATCATTTTCTATGCGGGTATGTCACCGTATATGAGTATGAAGCAGCTTCTGACTGGAATTGTCCTTGCCTTAGTCATTTTAATTGTGACGGGTGTATTAATCATGAGGTATAGTGTGAAAATTCCCATCAATTTATTCTTTAAAGCAGCGTCAGTCTTTATCTATCTATTAGCTTTTAAAATACTCGGTGTTAGTGTTCATGCACTACAAGTATCAAAGACGATATCAATACATACACTTCATTCATTCCCATTTATCGATTGGATCGGTCTTTATCCAACAGTAGAAACGCTTTTACCACAGCTTGTTTTACTTCTTATTATTCTCTTTACGGGAATTTGGATAAATAAACGGAATCGGACAGCATAAAAAAAGTTCCCAAAGGGAACTTTTTTTATGCCTTTAATGAACGCCGGTGTCGATACTGCTGCCATTGAAAACGGATAAAGCAGCCAATACAGAAACCGAGAATAGCAACAAATGAGGCGGTAGCAACCATGACTGTAAACACATAGCCTGCCAAATTCCAGTTCATTAGGAAACTAAATAAACCAAACCCCAGGAAGATGACTGCGATAACTTGATTAAATTGCTGTTGGACATGCTCCTCTGGGATGTATTCAGAAGGTCTCTTTTTCAAGAAAAGTTTTGCGAATCTCATAATAGGGTTAAAATCAAACAGTAAACCAAGCAGTCCGAAGACGAATGGAATAGCTAAGATCCATTCTTGGCCAGTAATCCAGGTGATGAGCACACTTAGGAAGATAAACCATTGGTTGGTTCTCACCAAAGGCTGTGGTACCGTACGTATAGGGGTATTTATCATAAACCCAACCTTTCAGATGTGTTTTATCTATTAAAGCACGATACGGGTTGTTTTGGAAATGCCTTTATTTATATTATAATAATTCTAAATAAGTATTGATTATTGTTTTAAAGTGGTATACTATATTTATAAATAAAAAAAGAGTATAAATCTGAAGGAGGAAGTATGATGGCAGTGAAAATTTGCGATACATGCGGAACACCAATAAAGAAATTAAAACACTCGGTATTATGTCAATGTGGTCCAAAGATTTTAACTGGACATCATGCTTCAAAAGGCAAGAAGTAAAGATTGCTGATCTCTAAAGAGTTCAAAGGCTGATGGTTTTCCTCGGAAAACGGTTGGCCTTTTTCGTTTCTTACTACTTTCCACTAAAAACGTTTGTAAAAAAAGTAGATATTCTTATTCAAAACAGTGAATATAATGTAAGATGGTAGTAAGTATTTTTATTTTTAAAAAGCTGCAAACCATCACGTTATAGTTAGGGGGAAATTACATTGGGATCGAGAATCTGAAAATAGGTGAACTAGCACAATTAGCAAATGTTACAAAACGAACTGTTGATTACTACACTAACCTTGGGTTGTTACAAGCAAGACGGTCCTCATCTAATTACCGCTATTATACGGAAGATGAGGTAGTACGATTGCGGCTAATTGTGGAATATAAACGTAATAAATATACACTTGACGAAATAAAAGCGTTATTGCTGCAAAAGGAACAAGAGGAAAATGACGTTCAACAAGCAGGACACGAGCTTACATGTAAGCTGACTCATATAAATCAAGAACTAAAAGAAGTGATTTCTTTTCTTGAGAAAAATAAACATAATCAACTCATGTTGAATAAGCATGTTTCGCATGAAAGCTTAACATTAATACAATCATTAACTGCTCTCGTTTTATTATAAGCAGGGTTTTGGGAGATGTTAATGATATGAGATTACAATCTAAGGTTACCCATACCAACAATACGTAGGAGGTGCTTGGGACATAACTAGCCGCTCTACCTTATGTTATTCATGCAGAGGGAATGATAGGTTGGTTTACCCGCACACATTGGAAATTACGATAAAATTATTAGCAGTTGCTTTATTAATAGCATTAACAGCATTTTTTGTCGCATCAGAATTTGCGATTGTTAAAGTAAGAACATCCCGTATCAATCAGTTAATTGAAGAAGGAAATACGTCGGCTATTGCTGCCAAACGTGTTATTAGTCATCTCGATCAATATTTATCAGCTTGTCAGTTAGGGATTACTGTGACAGCACTAGGGCTTGGGTGGTTAGGGGAACCTACCGTAGAGCTAATCTTACACCCGTTGTTTGAGAAAATGGAATTGGATGAGTCTATCTCAGGTATACTTGCATTCGTCGTTGCGTTTGCATCAGTAACTTTCCTTCATGTTGTTATCGGTGAATTGGCTCCGAAAACAGTGGCCATTCAGAAAGCTGAACAAATAACGCTATTGTTTTCAAAACCATTGATATGGTTTTACCGGATCATGTTTCCGTTCATTTGGGTTTTAAACGGTTCAGCACAAATTTTAACTGGATTTTTCGGGATAAAATCAGCCTCTGAACAAGAATCAGCACACTCTGAAGAAGAACTTCGGATTATCTTGTCAGAAAGCTATAAAAGCGGCGAAATTAATCAATCTGAGTATAAATATGTAAATAAAATTTTTGAATTTGATAATCGTAATGCTAATGAAATTATGGTTCCCCGTACGGAAGTGGTGGCCATTGAAAAAGGAACGTCACTATTGGATGTTATTGAAATTGTTCAGCAGGAGCAATTTACCCGCTATCCTGTTATTGAAGGTGACAAAGACAATGTCATCGGAATGGTTAACATTAAACGTCTGTATACAGCGACCATTACAGAAGAGCACGTTGCCGAACTGCAAATTGATGATTTTATTGCACCAGTTATTCGTGTCCTTGAAACAATTCCGATTCATGATTTATTACTAAAGATGCAAAAAGAACGGATTCATATGGCTATTTTAACTGATGAGTATGGCGGAACAGCCGGTTTAGTAACGGTTGAGGATATATTGGAGGAAATCGTA
Organism: Peribacillus sp.; assembly: GCF_059453735.1. Lineage (NCBI taxonomy): Bacteria > Bacillati > Bacillota > Bacilli > Caryophanales > Bacillaceae > Peribacillus > Peribacillus sp. Next base: position 10,037 of record NZ_JAZVJO010000088.1, read on the forward strand.
GGGGAAATTAGAGACGAGTTCGACCAAGATGAACGTCCACTTATTCAAAAGATTAAAGAAAACCATTATCTGTTTGACGCCAAAATGCTTATACAAGATGTAAGTGATATGCTAGGCATTTCGCTTCCAGAAGAAGATATTGATACACTCGGTGGATGGATATTGACAGGAAGATATGACGTAGCAATTGGTGATAAAGTGGAATATGAAGGGTATGAATTTACTGTTAAAGAAATGGATGGCCACCATGTTTTATATATAGAGGCTAATAAGCTATAAGTAGTGACCGGAGGCAAAAGCTTCCGGTTTTTCTTTTGGGTTAGAACGTGATATTGTAGGAATGAATTTACCAATAATATCCCACGTTTTGCACTACTGTTCTTACGCTAATAATGATAAAATAGGAATATCTATGACTATCTACACTTCGATCAAGAACATAGATTGAAATATTACTAATAGGGAAGCAGGAGATAAGATGAGTTTTAAAAAGAAACAGCTAATAGGCTTCGGACTAATCTTGCTTTTTTTAGCGGTGTTGCTTACTGGCATTATCTTTATGCTTAATAGTATAAAGAGTGATATGACTGAAATTGTAGAAGATCGGTATTACAAAGCGCAAAGTTCTATGGAGATCCGTCAGCTTTTTTCACGTTCGGATCGAGAAGTACTGTTTGCAGTAAATGAAGCAAATAAGAAGGAAGCAATGGCGAGCATTGAAATTGTAGAAGAAAATCATAAAGCAATTAATGCAAAGATTGCTGAGTTATCTAGTATATTAAATACGGTAAAAGCGGAACAGCTGCTTAAACAGGTAGAAACTGATTATGCCTCTTATCGTTTGACTGAAGCAGATATTGTGCAGAGTGTTAAAGGTTCTTCTGCAGTGTCACTGACAAGATTGATGGCAGATCAAAGCAGTAAGCGTCTGAAAGTCATGGAGAGTATTGAAGACTTCAAAGATTATCAGGAAAGCTTAATGAATAATGCACTGAGTGAAGCAACAACAACATACAATGATTTGATTAATTTTATTATTATTGCGGTTAGTTTAAGTATTATAGTCATCGCAGCAACGGTGATTTGGATGATAAAGAGTACATCGAATAACTTACAGTCTATTACTGAAGTTATTAAGCAAATTGACTTTAAAAATTTATCGAACTTACCAAGGATTTCTGTTCAAACAAATGACGAAATAGGTGAAATTGCTGAGTCGTTTAATGAGATGGCAGGTTCTCTGGAAACATATAATAAAAAAGAAAAAGAATTTACAAGCAAGATCAGCAATCAAAATTGGGTTCAAACAAGACTGGCTGATATGGCCACGATGTACCAAAGGATTGTGGATATGGAAGCACTGGGTCATCGTTTCATAACGCGTCTAACTCCTATGATGGGGGCATCACTTGGTGCGTTTTATGTTAAACGCGGTCAAGGTGAAGATACAACCTTTGTTAAACTGTCTTCATTTGCAGGAAATGGGGAAGAAGCAGGCCGAGTAGAATTCAAGCCGGGTGAAGGCCTCATTGGACAATGTATTCTGGAGAAGCGTTCACAGATTATTAACCATGTACCCGATGATTTTAAAGTGGTGACAACCGGTTTAGGTGAAGCGAAGCCTAAGAGTATTTTTATTACGCCAGTCATCTTTGAAGAAGAAGTGATTGCTGTAATTGAGCTTGGCAGTTTAGAACCATTCACTGAACAACAACAAACTTTATTGAGTAGAGTTGTCGAAACATTGGGGATCACAATTAATAGTGTTCAGGGACGAATGGAAATTGAACGTCTATTGAAGGAATCACAAGCTCAAACAGAAGAATTACAGGCTCAGTCAGAAGAGCTGCAAGCACAATCAGAAGAAATGCAGGCGCAATCAGAAGAACTTCAGACACAAGCTGAAGAATTACGAATGATCAACGAACAGCTTGAAGAACGAAACCGTGATACTGAAGAGAAATCTAAGGAATTACAACGAGTTAAAGTAAGCTTAGAAGCTCAAACTGAAGAGCTTAAATTAAGCTCAAAGTATAAATCTGAATTCCTGGCAAACATGTCACATGAATTACGTACTCCATTGAATAGTATCCTTATACTATCTGAAATGTTATCTGATCAGACTGAGACGGGTCTTTCAAGTGAACAACAGGAATTTGCCCGCGTGATTAACACGTCAGGTCAAGACCTTCTATCGTTAATAAATGATATTTTGGATTTATCCAAAGTTGAAGTTGGGAAACTGGATGTTGTATTTGAAGAAACCAACCTTAGTGAGCTTCCTGACTCGTTAATTCGTAATTTTGAGCACGTGGCAGCTAAAAAGGGATTAGAATTTACTGTGAAAAAAGATAAGAATGTACCAGATATCTTCTTTACCGACCAACAGCGTTTCCAGCAGATTTTAAAAAACCTGCTTTCAAATGCAATTAAATTCACAGAAGAAGGATCTGTTTCTGTCCACATTAAACTTGCTGAAGAAGAGCAGGTTGCACAGTTTATCAATACTAGCGGGGCAAATAATTGGGTTGAAATTAAAGTGGCAGATACTGGAATTGGTATTCCGAAAGAAAAACAAGAACAGATTTTTGAATCATTCCAGCAGGTAAACGGCGCCACTATGAGAAAATACGGCGGTACAGGACTTGGTCTTTCGATATGTCGAGAATTTGCAAAACTTCTTGGCGGTTGGGTAATCGTAGATAGTGAAGAAGGCCGAGGCAGTGAATTTACGTTATTTATTCCGAGCCTTCCAGAAGGTGTAAGCGGAGAAAACAGCGCTGCTGCACAAATAGAGGAAGTGGCTGCGGGGACGGCCGTGCCATCAGCTGAAACGAATGTCGAAATTCAGATTAATATCAGTGATGATGATGATGATGAAATAATTTTGGATACTAATACGACTAACTTATTTAAAAATAAAAAGGTGCTAGTTGTAGATGACGATCACCGGAATATTTATGCATTAAAATATGCCTTAGAGCGCGAAGGAATGGAAATCATTACTGCTGAAAATGGTATGGAATGTTTGGAAATCCTAAAAAATGGTTATAGTATTGACGCAATATTAATGGATATTATGATGCCTGAGATGGATGGATATGAAACCATGCGTCGTATACGGAGTGAAGGGATTTATGAAGAATTGCCGATAATTGCGTTGACAGCAAAAGCGATGAAAGGCGATCGAGAGAAATGCTTGAAGGCTGGGGCATCGGATTATGTAAGTAAACCATTGAAAATGGATCAGCTTCTTTCTGTATTACGGGTATGGCTGACGAATTAACAGGGGAAATAGAAAAGGCAGGCGGTACGTTCATGAAGGACCAATTGAACCAAGAAGAACGGGAAGAACTGGAGATAGACTTATTGCTTCAAGCCGTTTATCGGGTTTCTGGTTTTGACTTTAACCAGTATATGAGGTCTTCGATTAAAAGGCGTATTGATAATCGTATGAGGCTTGACCGAGTCCGTACGATTAGCGGTATGATAGAAAAAGTATTGTATGATAAAGGGTTTGTCGAGAAATTGATAAGTGACTTCTCGATTAATGTTACGGAAATGTTTCGGGACCCAGATTTTTTCAAATCATTTCGGACTAAAGTTATCCCTATTCTTCGGGAATTTCCTGAAATAAGAATATGGCATGCTGGTTGTTCAACAGGAGAAGAAGCCTTTTCAATGGCTATTCTTCTCGAGGAAGAAGGTCTGTATGATCGCTCGAAGATTTACGCTACTGACATGAATGAAAGAGTTCTCGAACAAGCTGGAAAAGGTATTCTTCCCTTGAATAGAATGCAGTCGTACACGAAGAATTATCTGCAATCAGGCGGTAGTCAGGCTTTTTCTGAGTACTATACTACAGATTATCAATTTGCCTACTTGAATCCATTGCTGCTGAAAAATATCACCTTTTTTCAGCATAATCTTGTTACAGACGGTTCGTTTAATGAATTTCATGTCATTATGTGCCGGAACGTAATGATTTATTTCAACAGCGAATTGCAGGAAAGCGTTAATCAACTATTTTATGATAGTTTATGTAAAGGTGGATTCCTAGGAGTAGGAAACAAAGAAACATTAAGAACCATGGATTACTCTGAAAAATATTCCGACTTTGACTGCAGAGAAAAAATATATAAAAAATTATAAAAAACGAGTATGCCCTTAAGGCATACTCGTTTTTTTAATGGGCTTGGATAAACACTACGCACATATCATCGGGTTGATCTTGCTGAAATTCTTGGGGCAAGACGAAGTTTATTGGCTCTTCGTTCGAACAATCAAGCCATTTCTCTGATACGACTGCTTTCAGTTGTTCAAGACCATCGGTTCCTTCCTTTTCAACAGCTTCCATTACACCATCGGTAAATAAAAGTAGTTGAATTTTATCTTTATAGGAAAGAGTTGCTTTCTCAATTTTCATTTCAGGGAAGAATCCGACGGGACAGCTTCCAATGGATAGAGGATGAATCTCTCCATCATCAATTCTAGCAAAACCAGGAGGATGCCCTGCATTCACATATTCCACTGTTTTCTCGTTGGTATCAATGATCATATAGATAGCTGTGAAATAATAATGCACTTCATTATCTTCTTTATTAAGAAGATTCATCCACCGGTTTAATTCTGTTATGACGGCTGTAGGATCTGTATGGGTACGGATCGCATCGCGCAATACAGAAGAAATAAACATACATACGAGTGAGGCAGTAATTCCGTGTCCCATCATATCTAATAGGATGATAGCGTAACGGTCTTTATCGATTTGGTGCCAGTAGTACATATCACCCGCGAGTTTGTTGGCAGGTAAATAAGACGCCTTAATGAGCAGGTGATCATTTGCAACCGGTTCACTCAATAAACTGCTTTGTACCTGCATGGATAAGTCAAGCTCATTGCGAATTTTTTCATCCTGCATTCGATGCCAGTCTTTTTCATATTTTAAACGAAGACCAACTCGAATTCGTGCGAGCAGGTCGATTTTGTTGATAGGCTTTAATATATAATCAATTCCGCCGACATCTAAGGCTTCTGCTACCTTATTAGAATCTTCGAGGGCGGTAACAAAGATGACTGGAATATCTTTTAAATGTGGAATACTTTGAAGCTTTCTGCAAGCTGTAATTCCATCGATATCAGGCATCATAATGTCGAGGAGAATAATATCGACTGTTGACTCTTTAGGAATGGGGCTGTCCACCTGTAAGTAATCATACATTTCTTGAGCCGAAGTCAAGGAGGTGAAGTCTTCATATCCCGCACGCTTTAAAATTTTTTCTATAACAAAAAGATTTACCTGATTGTCATCAACGATTAGAATTTTCATTCTCTGCTTCTCCTTTAGACTTAACAAAAAATACGTAATAAATGATTGGGTATAGAATCAAGTAGGTTATTTGTTAGATAATGGTGTAATATTTTTATTATAACGTACTTTTGTATACAAATATAATTAGAGAGTATTGAAAATCAAGATAAGCAACCATAAAAAAACATGGCTCAAGTCAAAAGAGCCATGAGAGCAAAATGCCTATATACACTTCATTTACCCTGCTGACATAAAAATAAACCTATTTTTATTGTTTTTTGAATTAAAAAACCGGCTCCACTTAGGGAGCCGGTTTTTATATGGTTATAGCTTAATCTTTTAATTTTCCGATACCTTTTTGAATACTGCCTTTTACTTTATCTGCTTTTCCTTCTGCTTGTAGGGAAGGATCATTCTGTGCGTTACCAGCTTGATCTTTGGCCTCGCCTTTGACTTTATTTACAGTGCCTTTTACCTTATCAGATAATCCACTCATATAAAATTCCTCCTCTTTAGCGTGATAATATACTTTACCCGGTTTGGGGAGAGAGTAAACAATTTTGGATTATTATGAAGCCATTTTTTTATGGACATGCCGCTCTATAAAGGAAAGTGATGCCTCCACAATTTTATCTTTATCATAGTCTAGGGATGCTACATGATAGGAAGAAGGTAAATCGATACGTTCCTTTTCAGTGGATGCGATGCTTTTGAAAATCTCGATCGAGCAATAAGACGGAACAACGTGGTCATCAGGTGAGCTGCATATGAGAACAGGACAGGAAACGTGATGGAGCTTTTGCCGTAAATTTTGCATTAAAAGCAGTAATTGTTGAACTGCTTTAAGCGGAACTGAGGGGTAAGTAATTTCATACGCAGCAGGATCATGAATATCTGGTTTTCCCTCTAGAATGAACCTCGGTGCATCTGCGTGTTTAAATGTTTCATACCAAGGGACTTCAAGGGCAGCGTTTAGCGTGATAATGCCGCTGCATGCTTCCGTTTCTGCTAATGTTAAGGCTAATGCGCCGCCCATTGACTGACCCATTACAACTATATTTGAACAGGTTTTCTTCAGTGTGTTGTATGCATCGTGTATATTTTGAATCCAATCTTGGTAACAACAAGTCTCCATATCTTCTGCGCACGTGCCGTGTCCTTTTAGAAGCGGGGCGTATACAGTGAATCCCGCCTTAGCGAAACATTCACCAATATATGCGATACTTTGCGGGCTACCATTAAAACCGTGACAAATTAGAATCCCAGTATGGTTTCCGGGTATGAAGAATGATTCAGCGCCGGAAATAATCGTCGAGTTTGACATTAGATATTCTCCTTTCAAAATAAAAAACCTTCTTCAAGTTGAGAAGAGGGTTTTAACCGATTTCATCAACCAAAGCATAGCTTTGCTGGTGGGAGCACCTTTCCGTTTGGAGGTTGCTGTGAAGTCTATGAGCCAGTTCTCTCGTTCACTCTTGATATACGTGTATGAAGGGAATTCACTCGAAATTCAATTATTCCCACTTGTTTACTTGGAATAAATCGTATCATATAGCCTAAAAATATGTCAAGACCAGAACATAACGAATTGTTTAAATGATTTTAAAAAAAAGAATAGTCAAAAAGTATGTTGACAAACAAGGTAAGTATTTGTAAGATTGTATTAACTTAATATGCATTCTTATCCAGAGAGGTGTAGGGATTTGGCCCGTCGATACCTCAGCAGCAGATTCTTTTTAGAATACTGTGCTACTTCCAACAAGCATAGCTTGGTAGATAAGAGCGTACTGATCGGATATTTTGATTGGAACCTCTTCTATTTTCAGAAGAGGTTTTTTGTGTGTAAGTGTTAAACAATTATATAAATTTCTTATCCAGAGAAGCTGAGGGACTGGCCCAATGAAGCTTCGGCAGCGGACACTAGTACCGTGCCAATTCCAGCAAGCTTTCAGCTTGAAAGATAAGAAGAGGCAGCCTTTGGGCTGCGTAGACCCTCTTCTTATTTAGAAGAGGGTTTTTTAAATGAGATTGGGGGAGCATCATGATTACATTCGAAGGATTGGAGAAAGAGTACCGCACGAAGGACAAGACGTTTAAGGCTCTTAATGGAATTAACTTAACCATAGAAAAAGGAGAAATATTTGGAGTGATTGGCTTCAGCGGTGCTGGTAAAAGTACATTAATCCGCTGTGTTAATTTCTTAGAAAAGCCGACAGGAGGAAGAGTACTGGTTGATGGGCAAGACCTATTAACGCTATCTCCTTCTACTATCCGAAAAGTAAAAAGGAATATTGGGATGGTCTTTCAGCATTTTAATCTCCTTCAATCAAAAACAGTGTTTGCAAATATCGCAATGCCATTGGTATTAGAAGGAGCACCGAAGAAACAAATCAAACAACGAGTAGAAGAACTGCTAAAGTTCGTTGGATTAAGCGATAAGGCAGGTGCCTATCCAGAACAACTTTCAGGTGGACAAAAACAGCGTGTTGGTATTGCGCGGGCGCTGGCTACACAGCCATCTATTCTGCTTTGTGACGAAGCTACATCGGCACTTGATCCACAAACAACGGGCTCGATTTTAAAACTTTTGAAAAAAATTAATGCCGAATATAAGATAACAATCTTGATGATTACCCATGAAATGTCTGTGATACGAGATATTTGCGACAAGGTCGCTGTGATCGAAGGCGGAGAAATTATTGAATCTGGCACTGTCTTTGATATATTTTCAAATCCCCAAACGAAAACAGCGCAAAACTTTGTTCATTCTGTCCTTAATGATTCCATTCCAGAATCGGTCAGGACTCTTGTTCAAGAACACAATCCAAATGGAAAACTGTTTAAAATAAATTTTGTAGGAGCTTCTTCCGGGCAGCCCTTGTTATCGAAGATTGCTAAGAAGTTCGATGTTGATGTTAACGTGTTATTTGGGAATATTACCGAACTTCAAGGAGTCCCATTTGGGCACTTAATCGTTGAACTTCGCGGACAAGAAAATGAAATTAAACGTGCTTATCTGCATATTCAGCAGGAGAACGTCAGCATACGGGAGGTTATTGCAGATGCGAGTTAGTAATGAAGAAATTATCGAAGCTTTTTGGGAAACCGTTTCAATGGTCAGTATCTCACTATTATTCGCGGTAATTATCGGTCTCCCGCTCGGCATTTTATTAGTCGTTACGAGAAAAGGACATTTATTCGAAAATAGATTTATCTTTTCCATTCTAAGTACAGTGGTTAATATCTTCCGTTCAATTCCGTTTATTATCTTGATGGTGGCAATCGTACCCTTAACAAGATTATTAGTAGGTTCTTCGATTGGAACAGCTGCAGCAGTCGTACCTTTGGTCTTTTATTCTGGACCATATATTGCAAGGTTAATTGAAAACTCCTTGCTCGAAGTTGATTCAGGGGTTATTGAGGCGGCCGAAGCGATGGGAGCAACACCATTTCAAATTATTTTTCGATTCCTTATACCTGAGGCGTTAAGTTCGCTTATTCTGGGAATTACCATCGCGACGATTGGGTTAATTGGAGCCTCTGCAATGGCTGGAGCCGTTGGAGGAGGAGGCTTAGGTGATTTAGCGATTACATATGGTTATCAACGATTTGATACTCAAGTCATGGTCATTACTGTTGTGATTCTTATTCTGATGGTTCAAGGAATGCAGACGTTTGGAAATATACTTGCAAAAAAAATCAGAAGAAACTAACGAGGAGAGTGCAAACATGAAAAAATTATTCTTATTTATCATATTAGCTGTATTTTCGACCGTATTGAGTGCTTGTGGAGATAGTGAAGGATCAGGGGATAAGAAAGAAACAGTGAAAATTGGCATTAGCGGGACAGATGATCGAGTTTGGAAATATGTAGCCGAAAAAGCCGAAAAAGAAGGGATTGAAATTAAACTGGTGAGTTTCTCTGATTATGTGCAGCCAAATGTTGCGCTGGCTGAGGGAGACTTAGATGCAAATTCTTTTCAAACCGTTTCGTATTTCAATGCATTTATTAAAGAACGTAATTTAGATCTAGCGCCTGTTGCCACAACGGTCATTGCACCAATGGGTCTATACTCAGAAAAACATAAAAGCATAGAAGATCTTCCGGATGGCGCCACAATTGCGGTACCGAACGAAGCCACTAATATGGGCAGAGCCTTTTTACTTTTACAAGAAGCTGGATTGATTACCTTGCCTAAGGATTTTGATGGCAATGGATCATTGGATAAAATCTTGGAAAATCCAAAGAACATTAAGATTGAACCAGTGGTAGCTGGGCAAACACCGCGTGTCTTGCCAGACGTGGATGCATCCATTATTAATAATGGAATTGCGGTGGATGCAGGGTTTGATCCTATCAAAGATTCCATTTTTCATGAAGACGCAACGGCAAAACCGTATATAAACATTATTGCTGCTCGAACCGAGGACAAAAATCGTGACGTATTAAAACGCATTGCAGAGCTTTACCAAGAAGATGATGTGCCGAAACTAATAGAAACAGAATTTAAGGGAGCGCAAATTCCAACATTTGTCCCATTAAGTGAAATCGATTATTAAAAGGGAGGACGCCATACTATGACCACAATTACACATGATACTGAACTACTAAAAGCTAGCATCATCTCGAGTATTGAAAATAATAAACAAACGTATCTCACTACCAGTCATCAAATTCATGAACGTCCGGAAATTGGTAATCAAGAATTCTTTGCTTCAGAATTACTGAAAAGTCTTCTTGTATTAGAAGGATTTACAATTGAAAGTAATATAGCTGGACATGAAACAGCTTTTATCGCTAGAAAGAAAGCCGCAAAGCTAGGAGGTCCGGTCATTGGTTTCTTAGCAGAATATGATGC
>NZ_JAZVJO010000089.1:0-15067 GCF_059453735.1 Peribacillus sp.
AGCTATTCTAATGGTAAAGGTGTTTGGGAAAAATATGAATTTTTTTAAAAAGATTATTCTAACTGATTCAACCAATAAAGAACAAGGTTATGTATCAAATGTAACCAGAGTTGATCTGCTTGGCTTAACTGGCAAGACGATGACAGATTTGAGACCTGCGGGAACGGCAATTGTCGGCAATGAACGCCTAGATGTTGTTTCTGAGGGAAGTTTTATTAAAAGAGATACCTTTATTGAAGTAGTTAAGGTTGAGGGATCGCGTATTGTGGTTCGTGAAGCCAAAACAATATAACAAGTTAGGAAGGATGAGTACATTTGGATTCTACGACAATTATGTTACTGTTGGCAATCGTTGCGATTGTCATTGTATTAGCGGTATTATTTACCTTTGTTCCTGTTGCACTTTGGATTTCGGCATTAGCCGCGGGGGTTAAAGTATCTATTTTTACATTAATCGGAATGAGGCTTCGTCGAGTTATACCAAGTCGAGTTGTCAATCCGTTGATTAAATCACATAAAGCGGGATTAAACGTATCAACAAACCAGCTTGAAAGTCATTATTTAGCCGGCGGGAATGTTGACCGCGTTGTCAATGCGTTGATTGCAGCTGAACGTGCGAATATTGATCTTCCGTTTGAACGAGGCGCTGCCATCGACTTGGCTGGACGTGATGTTCTGGAAGCGGTACAAATGAGCGTTAATCCAAAAGTAATTGAAACGCCGTATATCGCTGGTGTCGCGATTAACGGGATTGAAGTAAAGGCGAAGGCAAGAATTACGGTTCGTGCAAATATCGAACGTCTTGTCGGTGGTGCGGGTGAAGATACAATTATTGCTCGTGTTGGTGAAGGGATTGTTTCGACAATTGGTTCTGCTAAACGACATACAGACGTTTTAGAAAATCCAGATATGATTTCTCAAACTGTACTAGGTAAAGGCCTTGATGCGGGTACTGCATTTGAAATCCTCTCAATTGATATTATGGATGTTGATATTGGTAAAAATATTGGCGCGATGCTTCAAACTGACCAAGCTGAAGCAGATAAGAAAATTGCGCAGGCTAAGGCAGAGGAACGTCGTGCAATGGCTGTTGCCGAAGAGCAAGAAATGGTTGCTCGTGTTCAAGAGATGCGTGCAAAAGTTGTTGAAGCGGAAGCGGAAGTACCACTTGCAATGGCTGAAGCGCTTAAATCTGGAAACATGGGTGTAATGGATTATATGAACATTCAAAACATCTCTGCTGATACAGATATGCGTGATTCCATTGGAAAAGGAAATAAAAAAGACAAAGATAAGTAAACAGTAATGAGGAAGGAAGGTGTTTGAATGGAGGTCCTCATTGACTTTTTCGTCAGAAACCTTTGGCTGCTTATTATTGTGATTGGGATTATTTCCTCGCTTTCGGGGAAGAAAAAGAAACCGGAACAGGAACAAGGTCCCAACCGGCCGGCTAGACCACAGCAGCGGCCAACTGTACGAGAGGTATATCGTCAGGCGATGCAGGAAATAACTGAAGCTTCTAAGCCTCCGGTGGATGAAGCTTCGACGCTGATGGAGGAAGAGTTTGCTCGGAACCAAGAGCAAAAAGCTGAATTAGAGCGGGCGAAGCTGTATCAAAAGCAGCAGCAGCTTGAACGAATAAAAGCGGCTAAACCTGTGCTTCCTATTGAAGATAACAGCAGTCCGATTTATAACACGAATTTACAATTCGATCAGCAGCGATTAGTTGATGGAATCATCATGTCCGAAGTACTTGGGCCGCCGCGTGCTAGAAAGAATATGAACCGTTCTGGTGTTAGGCGTTAAATCTGAAAAATAACTGTGCTAGAACCCTCTTTTATCTCATACATTGAGATGAAAGGGGGTTCTTTTTTATGACGCGAACTTGGAGGCAACGCTTTAAGCAACTAGTCGTACGCACAATGGACCTTCCTCAAGATGTCATAATGGACCTGCCGCGAATTACGATGATTGGTCAGTTACATATTTACATCGAAAATCATCGAGGGCTGCTTGCTTTTTCGGAAACTGAGATGAGACTGATGCTAAAACATGGTCAGCTATTAATCAGTGGGAGTGCTCTCGTCATCAAGACGATTTTACCTGAAGAAATATTGATTGAAGGTAAAATCGATAAGGTGTTATTTATAGACGAGTAATCTTGGGGAGGTATACCCTTGAAGAATCCATGGACAAACTTAATGACAGGCGTGGTAAAAGTCAAGGCAAATGGTAAGGGGACAGAACGTTTATTAAATAAATTGATGAAGGCTAACGTTCATATTTGGGATGTAAAGCGTAAGGATGCGGAATCCATTATCTTTACGATTGACTACTCTGAGGTTTTTAAGCTTAGGCAGGCGGTTCGGAAGAGTGAGTGTAAGGTTTCTTTTATATCTGGAAGTGGTGGTCCTTTTTTCCTTAAACGATTGCAGAAAAACAGCGGCTTTGTTGTCGGGTTACTCGCTTTTTTATTGTGTATCTTCATTCTGTCCAATATGGTCTGGGGGATCAAAATTGAAGCTGATCCGGCTACAGAACACGAAATCCGAAAGGAATTGGATTCACTAGGGATCAAAGTCGGGAAGATTCAATTCTTTCTGGACAGCCCTGAAACCATTCAACGGAAACTAACTGAATCCATTGGAAGACTGACGTATGTAGGAGTGGATTTAAAAGGGACAATCTATCACTTAAAAGTGGTTGAGAAAAAACAACCAGAGGAAATTATTCGGACAGGTCCTCAACATCTGGTAGCTAAGAAAAAAGCGGTTATTACCGATATGTTGGTCGAGAAAGGACAAGCTAAAGTTAATGTTCATGATTATGTCACGAAAGGCCAGCTGCTCGTCTCTGGTATCATAGGCAGAGAAGAGAAGCCTGAAGTGGTTTCTGCTACAGGAAAAATCATGGGCGAAACATGGTACAAAGCAACGGTTAAAATGCCGCTGAAAACACAGTTTTCTGTGTATAACGGGGATGAATATAGTCGTTATTACCTGACGGGAGGAGGATTTGCTCTCCCGGTTTGGGGCTTTAGTAAGCTAACTTATAAACAATATGAAGAAGAAACGATCAGCCGTCCTTTTCATTTTTTACAATGGGAACTGCCGGTCGGTTTCAAAACAAAAACACAAAGAAGTAAGGAAATCATCGTTCGTGAGTACACAAAAGAACAGGCGGTTGTTCAGGGGAAAATGATGGCTAAGAGTGATTTGGAGAAAATACTGGACGAAGATGCGAGTATCGTTGGGGAGAAAATTTTGCATGAGCGAATTGACAATGGTAAAATTATCTTATCCATTCACTTTCAGGTTATTGAAAATATTGCGACTGGGTTACCAATCATTCAAGGAGACTAACGGATGTCAGAAGATGTGAAAGTTATTAATTTAGAACTGGAATCACCCAACGAAGCATTAGCTCTTTTGGGAAATGGAGATGCGAATGTCAAGGTTCTTGAAAATGAGCTGAGCATATCCATCATTACTAGAGGCGAAGGAATTGCTGTTGCAGGTGAACTGTCTCAGGTAGAGGCTGCACAAAGTATTTTGACAGCATTGCTATCAGTGATTCGCCGAGGAATTAACATCAGTTCAAGAGATGTGGTATATGCGATAGAATTATTCCATAAAGGGACACTTGAATATTTTAGCGACCTTTATGAAGAAGAAATATCCCGGACTGCTAAGGGAAAAGTTATTCGGGTTAAAACACTTGGTCAACGACAGTACATCCATTCAATCCGCAAACATGATCTCGTATTTGGAATTGGTCCTGCAGGTACAGGAAAAACATATTTGGCGGTTGTCATGGCGATTAATGCCTTGAAAAATGGCGATGTTAAACGAATTATTTTAACAAGGCCTGCTGTAGAAGCAGGAGAGAGTCTAGGCTTTCTTCCAGGAGACCTAAAGGAAAAGGTTGACCCATATTTAAGACCGCTGTATGATGCCCTTCATGACCTTCTTGGGCTGGAACAAACACAACGAATGATCGAACGAGGCACAATTGAGATTGCTCCGCTGGCTTATATGAGAGGCCGAACGCTCGATGATGCTTTTGTTATTCTAGATGAAGCACAAAATACGACCCAAGCACAAATGAAGATGTTCTTAACAAGACTTGGTTTTGATTCGAAAATGGTCATCACAGGTGACCGTTCGCAAATTGATTTGCCAAAGGGTGCCAAGTCTGGGCTGCTTCGAGTAGAGGAAATCTTAAAAGGGGTTAAAGGCATTTCCTTTATTTATCTAGAGCAGAGTGATATTGTTCGTCATCCACTTGTTGCCAGGATTATTTCTGCGTATGAAGAAGCGAATGAATAAGTATGTTCCGACCGTCATTTTTGGCGGTTTTTTTGTACCCCTTCACGAGGAAAGATGAAAGTTATCGAAAAAACTGTTATGATTTTACATAATTACTTTATATTACATCTATGTCTGTGGTTGACAGGAGGGAAAGCTTTGGGAAACGTTCAGCGATATCTGGCGAAATTAAAGATACTGTTAGGAAATAGGCTGTTTAAACTGTTATTATTTCTTTTGGTTGGCGTATTCAGCTACATAATGATGGTCTCGAATGTCACTCCAGAGAAAATTAATGTAAAGCTGCTGCAGCCTGCAGAACAGACGGTTAGAGCCACAAAAACGGTTGAGGATACATACCAAACCGAATTAGAAAAGGATGAGGTGGCGAAGCAAGTTCCAGATGCGTATACTTTGAAAAAAGAATATGCTCAAAATAAAGTTGATTTGATTTCTTCTATATTTGATTCAGGTCTTGAGGTTAAAAAAGAAATCGAAGATGAAGAAAAGGCTAAGGAAAGTATTCCTGAACAGGCAGAGTCGCTGAAGGAAAAACTGACAGAAGAGGTTGCAGATGATCTTTCTGACTCAGTCTTCACCTCGCTGGTTAAGGCAAGTGAGCAAGAATTAAGAATTTCGAAGGACCTGACCATCACGGTCATTAATAAGGTTATGACCTCCTCGATTCCATCAAATGAAGTTGAAAATGCCAAGAGAAGGGCTGAAGAGGACCTGAAGTTAACCAGCCTCACTAAAGAAATGAAGCGGACATCAATTGAGCTTGCACGGTATGCGATTATTCAAAATTACTTTTTTGATCAGGAAAAAACAGAAGAACAACGGAGAAAAGTAATTGAAAGTGTCGAACCTGTGAAAATTCTTCAAGGGCAGATTATTGTTGAAGAAGGTCAATTAGTTGATCGTGAAATTTATAGACAGCTGGAATTAGCAGGTTTCTTGAATGCAGAAGACAGCGTGCTGCCCTTCCTTGGTTTAGCGTTGTTTATCTTGATTGTTATGGGAGGATTTTATTACTATTTCCGCAGTTCTGGTGAAGTGAAAACCAGTCAAAGTAATCAGATGCTGATCTTTATCATCACCTTTATGATTACATTGGGTACGATGAAAATTGTTAGTATGGTTCAGGAATTAAAATATGGTGAAATCGCCTTTTTCTTTCCAATCACCATGGCGGTTATGCTGGTTAGAATTTTACTTAGTGAACGTTATGCTATTGCTATGGCGGTTATTTTAGCCGGTTTTGGTACCATCCTTTTTAATGTCCATATACCAGGGAATTTAAATTTCTCTGTAGGTCTTTATTTTTTACTGAGTGGAATCAGTGCGATTATCATCCTATCTAAGCGTAATTTCCAGGCTAAATTACTACAAGCGGGGCTTTTGCTTTCGGGGATGAATATTGTCATACTGTTTGCGATTTTATTGATTACAAATGGACATTACTCAGAGATGGAATATCTTTTCTATGTGCTGGGAGCTGGATTTTCTGGAATTGCTTCTTCGATCTTGACAATTGGTTTATTGCCGTTTTTTGAAGCAGGATTTGGGATTTTGTCATCCTTAAAGCTGATTGAGTTATCGAATCCAAATCACCCGCTGCTGCGAAAAATATTAACCGATGCACCTGGCACTTATCACCATAGTGTAATGGTGGCTAATTTGGCAGAAAGCGCCTGTGAAGCGATTGGGGCGAATGGGCTGCTTGCACGAGTTGGCTGTTACTATCATGATATTGGCAAAACACGACGGCCGCAGTTTTTTATCGAAAATCAGCTGAATCAGGATAATCCGCACGATAAACTGCCGCCTGGGACAAGTAAAGATATTATTATTGCTCATGCTGTTGATGGGGCTGATATGCTTAGAAAGGCAAAATTCCCGACTGAAATTGTTGATATTGCTGAGCAGCACCATGGAACAACACTGCTAAAATACTTTTATCATAAAGTATGTAAAGATGGAGCAGAAATTAACGAAGCAGATTATCGTTATCCAGGACCGAAAGCCCAAACAAAGGAAATCGCTGTTATTGGCATTGCTGATAGTGTTGAGGCCGCGGTTCGTTCCATGAATCATCCTACACAAGAAAAGATCGAAGAACTAGTAAAACAGATTATAAATGATCGAATACATGACAAACAGTTCGCAGAATGTGATATAACTATGAGGGAATTAAGTATAGTTCAGGACTCTTTATGTGAATCATTGCATGGGATTTTCCATTCACGAATAGAGTATCCAGAACTGTCTAAATTAGAACAGAAGGTGAAAGCATGAAATTAGTTATTGATTTTTTAGATGAAACCAATGAAGTATCTGAAGCAACAATCATGCTCGTAGACAGCGTACTACAATTTGCAGCTGAAGCAGAGTCGATTGAGGAAGGAAGCGAGCTGTCTGTTTCCTTTGTTGATAATGCTCGTATTCAAGAAATCAACAAAGAATTTCGCAAAAAGGATGCTGCAACAGATGTCATTTCCTTTGCGATGGAAGAAATGGGAGAAGACGAACTAGCGATTGTTGGTGCTGATATGCCAAGGGTTTTAGGCGATATTATCATCTCAATCGAACGAACGAAGGAACAAGCGGCTGAATATGGACATTCTTTTGATCGGGAACTTGGCTTTCTTGCGCTGCATGGATTCCTGCATTTATTAGGATATGATCATATGACTGAAGAAGATGAAACCGCCATGTTCACAAAACAAAAGGATATCTTAACGGCTTATGGGCTATCCAGGTAGAGATAGACGACACCCGCTTTATAAAAGCTTTGTGTTTGCCTTTCAAGGGATATTTGAGTCCATGAAAACGGAAAGAAATTTACAAATTCATTTTACTGTTGCTGTGATTGTCGTATTCTTTGGTTTTTTCTTCAAGCTGTCGACCGTTGAGTGGTTGTTTGTGTTGCTCGCCATTGCAGGAATTCTTACGCTTGAATTACTTAACACGGCAGTAGAACGAGTTGTGGATTTGGCGACAGACCAAGTTCATCCGCTAGCTAAGCAGGCAAAGGATTTTGCAGCTGGTGCGGTTTTGATTTATGCGATATTTTCTGTCATTATAGGATTATTAATCTTTGTACCAAAAATGATTGATTACGTTGATCGATCATTAAGCCTTTAAAAGATAAGCATTAGTGAGTACAATGAGAGGGAGATGTGAAATGGAAACATCCCGTTTAATTGAAGAAGCAAAGATTGCACGTGAAAGAGCGTACGTCCCTTATTCTACATTTAAGGTTGGCGCGGCTTTGTTGACCACTGATGGAAAGGTGTACCATGGCTGTAATATCGAAAACGCTGCGTATTCGATGTGTAACTGTGCAGAGCGCACGGCTTTATTTAAAGCCTACTCTGAGGGAGACAAGGAGTATGCGGCTATTGCAGTTGTAGCAGATACACCAGGTCCGACCGCTCCGTGCGGGGCTTGCCGTCAAGTCATTTCAGAGCTGTGCCCGCGCGATATGAAAGTTATTTTAACAAACTTAAACGGAGACATCAAAGAACTTACAGTAGAGGAATTGCTTCCAGGAGCTTTTTCACCGGAGGATTTAAATGGATAAATTAGTAAGCGATACACAGGTAAAAGGGTTCAAATCAGGTTTTATTTCGATTATTGGCCGTCCAAATGTCGGTAAAAGTACGTTTTTAAACCGTGTAATCGGGCAAAAGATTGCTATTATGAGCGATAAGCCGCAGACAACACGTAATAAGGTTCAAGGGGTATTAACCACTAACGATTCTCAAATGATCTTTATCGATACACCAGGTATCCATAAACCAAAACATAAACTTGGCGATTTCATGATGAAGGTTGCTACGAATACACTTAAAGAAGTAGATTTAATTCTCTTTATGATTAATGCGGTTGAAGGTTTAGGACAAGGCGATCAATTTATCATCGAAAAACTGCAAACAACAAACACGCCTGTTTTCTTGGTGGTTAACAAAATCGATCAGCTGCACCCAGATGACCTGCTGCCATTGATTGAAAAATATCAAAAGCTATACCCGTTTACAGCAATTGTTCCAATTTCAGCGCTTGAAGGAAATAATGTGGAAACACTGCTTGAACAAATTAAAGTACACCTGCCAGAAGGACCGCAATTTTATCCAGCTGACCAAGTAACCGATCATCCAGAGCGTTTCATTATTTCTGAATTAATTCGTGAAAAGGTACTGCACCTAACACGGGAGGAGATTCCACATTCAGTAGCAGTGGCAATCGATTCGATTAAGAAAATGGATAATAGCGATACCATTAATGTAATGGCAACGATTGTGGTTGAACGTGATTCCCAAAAAGGCATTGTTATCGGCAAGCAAGGCAAGATGCTTAAAGAAGTGGGCACGAGAGCAAGAGTTGATATTGAGAATCTGCTGGGTTCTAAAGTCTTTCTTGAAATGTGGGTGAAGGTTCAAAAAGATTGGCGCAATAAAGCGTCTCAGCTTCGTGATTTTGGATTTAATGAAGATGAATATTAATAATTAACATATATTACGTCTCATGAAAATCGATACAAGGGTCAAGATAATCTTAAGGTCGGAGCCTTAAATTTGCTAGTCGGAAGGTGGGCTTATAATGTTGAATTTTACCTGGAACGTGTTCAGCCAAACTGGTAATTTGGATACGTATCTTCTATTCAAGGAGATAGAGGTGGAAGGACAAGACAAACCCGAAACAGATGAAGATCTAGCTTTAATGGATTCTATCTCTTAGATGACTCTTGGTCCTGGATTTGGTGGTGGCTTACCTTGCTTCAAAAATGTGAAGGTATCGTCATACGGCGGACTGATTATGGAGAAAACAATAAAATAGTGACTCTATATACCCGTGAGTTTGGAAAGATTGGTGTGATGGCAAGGGGTGCTCATAAACCGAGCAGCCGGCTTTCCACCGTCACCCAGCTTTTCTATTACGGGTATTTTCTTTTTATGCCCTCAAAAGGACTTGGCGGCTTACAGCAAGGAGAAATGATTGATTCGATGCGTTCGATTAGAGAAGACATTTTTGCAACGGCCTACGCTTCGTATGTGGTTGAATTGCTTGATAAAAGTGTCGATGACCGTTCAGCGAATCCCTATCTTTTTGAGCTGCTGCATCAAACGCTGCATTATATCGATGAAGGCTACGATCCAGAAGTGTTAAAGTTTATTTTTGAAATGAAAATGCTTCAAGTAAACGGATTGAATCCCGTTCTTGATCAATGTGCGGTTTGTGGAACAACTGAGGGGGAATTTTCCTTTTCTATTAAAGAAGGTGGCTTTATCTGCCAGAAATGCTTGCAGCGCGATCGATATCATTTAAAGATTTCGCAAACAAGCGTTAAACTCCTTCGGCTGTTTTACTACTTTGATTTATCCAGGCTGGGTAATATTTCGATTAAATCGGAAACGAAGAAGGAACTACAGAAGATAATTGATGCCTATTATGATGAATACTCCGGTCTGCATCTTAAATCAAAAAAATTTCTTAAGCAGATGGATGCAATGAAGGATGTCCTCGGTAAGCGGGAAACGTAACTTTACGAGATTTTTTCTTATCGCTGTTGACAATAGGATTGCACATCGTATAAAATTCTAAACATAAACTTATTCGTGCGTTGATGGAAAGTAGTACCTGAACTCATTCATAAAAGCGAACCTGGGATAGTGTAAGCCGGGGTATGAAAAGTCAGCGAAGGCATTCTGGAGCATTTAGAGTAATAAAAGAGGCCGTATTTACATACGGCAATTAGGGTGGAACCGCGGGTAAACTCTCGTCCCTATGCTAAGGCATAGCGACGGGAGTTTTTTGTTATTTAAAAGTCCCAGTCGACTATGAAAAATTCGGAGGTGCGCAATGAATATTCAAAACATGATTTTAACTTTACAGCAGCATTGGTCCAATCAAGGCTGTATCTTAATGAATGCTTATGATGTTGAGAAGGGTGCAGGAACTATGAGTCCATATACGTTTTTACGGGCAATCGGACCTGAGCCGTGGAGTGTGGCATATGTTGAACCTTCTCGCAGACCCGCTGACGGACGTTATGGCGAAAACCCTAACCGTCTTTATCAGCATCACCAATTTCAAGTGATTATGAAACCTTCTCCTGACAACATTCAGGAACTTTACTTAGAATCTTTAAAGAAATTAGGCATTAATCCGCTTGAACATGATATTCGTTTTGTTGAGGATAACTGGGAAAATCCATCGCTTGGCTGTGCGGGACTAGGCTGGGAAGTGTGGCTTGATGGGATGGAAATCACTCAATTTACGTACTTCCAACAAGTAGGCGGACTTGAGTGTAAACCCGTTTCAGTTGAAATTACTTATGGAATTGAACGGTTAGCTTCGTACATTCAGGATAAAGAAAATGTTTTTGATTTGGAATGGACCGAAGGATTTACTGTTCGCGATATCTTTGGGATGCCTGAATATGAACATTCAAAGTATACCTTTGAAACATCTAATTTAGAGATGTTGTTCCAATTATTTACAATGTATGAAAAAGAAGCTCATCGTCAAATGGAGGAAGGACTTGTTCATCCTGCCTACGATTATGTACTTAAATGCTCTCATGTCTTTAACCTTCTGGATGCTAAAGGGGCTATTTCAGTTACGGAAAGAACGGGCTATATCAGCAGATGCCGTAATCTTGCACGGAAGGTTGCTAAAACCTTCTATGATGAACGGGAAAAGCTAGGCTTCCCAATCTTAGCTAAGAAAGGAGAGGAAGAAGCATGAGTAAACGTGATCTTTTAATTGAAATTGGTCTTGAAGAAATGCCGGCACGATTTGTAACAGCTTCTATTGCGCAGCTTTCAGATAAAATTCAGAAATGGTTAAATGAACATGCAATTGAATTCGGAGATGTTACCCTTTATTCAACTCCGCGTCGTTTGGCTGTAATGGTTACAGATGCCGCTGAATCGCAACGCGATATAGAGGAAGAAGCAAAAGGACCAGCGAAAAGAATTGCGCTTGACGCAGAAGGAAATTGGTCAAAAGCGGCGATCGGCTTTACTAGAGGAAATGGTCTAACGGTAGAAGATATTTATTTTAAAGAAATAAACGGTGTTGAGTACGTTCACGTGAATAAATTTACGAAGGGGCAGCCAACCATCCAACTGCTTCCTGAACTTAAATCAATTATTACGGGCATGACATTCCCTAAAAATATGCGTTGGGCTGACCAGGAGCTCCGTTTTATCCGGCCAATTAAGTGGCTGACGGCTCTCTTTGGTCAAGATATTATTCCGTTTGAAATCGCTGGTGTTGAAACAGGACGCGAAACGAAGGGGCATCGATTCCTGGGTGGAAATGTCTTTATTGAAGCACCAAAACAATATGAAGCTGCTATGAAGCAGGAATTTGTCATTGCAGATGCGAATGTCCGCCGTGAAATGATTCTTGAGGGCATTAAAAAAATAGAAGAAGAAAAAGGCTGGATTATTCCTGTTGACGAAGAACTTCTCGAGGAAGTAAATAATTTAGTTGAATATCCTACTGTTCTTTTCGGTAGTTTTGAAGAAGAATTTCTTGAGCTCCCACAAGAAGTATTAATTACTTCTATGAAGGAGCACCAACGTTACTTCCCAGTGAAAGATAAGGATGGAAACCTCCTATCCTTCTTCGTTACAGTTCGTAATGGAGATGACCGTCATCTAGACATGGTTTCAAAAGGAAATGAAAAGGTACTAAGAGCGCGCCTATCGGATGCTGCATTTTTCTATAAAGAAGATCAGAAAAAGGATATTGCTGATGCTTTGAAGAAATTAGATAACATCGTCTACCATGAGGAAATTGGTACGCTTTCTGAAAAAACAAACCGTGTCAAAAAACTCACAGAACAACTGGCCGATCGATTGAATCTAACAGAGGAAAAAACGTATGCTGTTCGTGCAGCTGAAATTGCGAAATTCGATTTAGTGAGCCAAATGGTATATGAGTTCCCAGAGCTTCAAGGATATATGGGAGAAAAATATGCCTTGTTAAAAGGTGAACCTAAAGAAGTAGCAGCTGCAATTAATGAGCATTATATGCCAAGACATGCTGATGATGCCGTTCCTCCTTCAACAATCGGTGCTGTGTTAAGTCTTGCGGAGAAGCTGGATACGATTACTTCTTTCTTCGCGATTGGTACAATTCCGACGGGTTCTCAGGATCCTTACGCACTAAGACGTCAGGCTAGTGGAATCGTTCAAATTTTACTAGAAAAGAAATGGGCACTTTCGCTTGAGGAAATCTTAGAGATCGCACTTGCAGAAATTGAAGGATCAGATTTCATGAAACAAAGCAGTGAAGAAGTTCTTCAAGAGCTGCTGAATTTCTTTAGAGCCCGCATCAAGCATGCACTTAGTGATGTCGGTATTCGTTATGATGTAATTGATGCGCTGATTCATGGTGAGATTGGACAATTAGCTAAACTTGCTGAACGTGCAGCTGTTCTAGATGAACAAAAAGACAATAGCGACTTTAAGCAGATTCTAGAAGCGGTAAGCCGGGTTATGAATATCGCAGGTAAATGTGAGACGCCTGTAACAGTGGATCCAGCTCTATTTGAAAATGAATATGAGCAGGCCTTGTACGAATCGTTCGTAAAAATATCCGCTTCCTATGCTAAAACAAGCGATGAAAAAGAACATTTTACTCTTCTTTCGTCGTTACAAAAAGATATTGAGAATTATTTTGAACACACGATGGTTATGGCTGATGATGCAGCGGTACGTAAAAATCGGTTGTCGCTTATGAAGGAAATTAGTGATTTAGCTGCAAGTTTTGCTGCTATGAATAAAATTATCACTGCATAAAATAATCGCAAATACCGGATATCCCAATTTTTACAGGGTATCCGGTATTTGTATAAACAGAAAAAAGTACGGTTGTCCGGTAAAGACTTTATCCGCATTTTTTTCCGTATACATGGTATAGTATAAGTATTAATACATATATAAAGTACTTACATTCAGTTAGGTTAATATAGGGTGGTGATTAAAATCGAACTGAGTAAACGTCAGGAACGAATATTGCAAATTGTAAAGCAAGATGGGCCAATTACTGGTGAGCATATTGCCGATCAGCTTGGTTTGACAAGGGCGACGCTGCGACCTGACTTAGCGATTCTAACGATGGCTGGATTTCTTGATGCCAGACCACGTGTGGGATATTTCTATACGGGGAAATCCGGAACTCAATTGTTAACCGACAGCTTAAATCACATCTATGTAAAAGATTATCAATCGATTCCTGTTGTAGTCGATGAGAGTATCTCCGTATATGATGCGATCGTTACGATGTTTTTGGAGGACGTAGGCACGTTGTTTGTTGTTGATAAACATGCGCTGCTCGTAGGGGTGCTTTCGCGAAAGGATCTTCTAAGAGCGAGTATTGGTAAACAGGAGCTGACAACCATTCCTGTTAATATTATTATGACGCGCATGCCAAACATTACGGTATGTACTCGAGAAGATCTGTTGATTGACGTGGCTAAGAAATTGATTGAAAAGCAAATTGACGCGTTACCAGTTGTTAAAGAAACAGAGAAGGGCTTTGAAGTGACTGGACGAGTTACCAAGTCCAATATTACAAAAGCGTTCCTTGAGTTAGCTGATGAAAGCTACTAGGAATTCAGGGGGATGGGGAAAATATGGGGAATTCAATTATTTATGTAGTTTCCGATTCTGTAGGAGAAACGGCTGATATGGTTACGAAAGCTGCAGCCAGCCAATTTGCAAGTGCGGCTTTTTCATTAAAGCGGATTCCATATGTTGAAGATGAACAACATATTGAAGAAGTAATCGGACTTGCAAAACTCGAAAATGGAATTATTGCGTACACACTTGTTAAGCCTGCAATCAGAACGTATATGAAAACCAGAGCTGAGCAGGAAGGAATTATATCTTATGACATCCTCGGACCATTAATTGATATTCTTCAAGTTAAATCAGAAGTGGCGCCCTTTAATGAACCGGGAATGGTACGTAAACTGGATGAAGATTACTTCAAACGAGTTGAGGCAATTGAATTCGCAGTTAAATATGATGATGGAAGAGACCCAAGAGGGATCTTAAGAGCCGATATCGTTTTAGTCGGCGTTTCGCGGACATCAAAAACACCGCTGTCCCAGTACTTAGCTCATAAACGATATCGTGTCGCTAATGTACCTTTAGTTCCAGAAGTAGATCCTCCGGAAGAATTGTTTTTGGTTTCACCAGAAAAATGTTTCGGACTAAAAATCAGCCCAGAAAAATTGAATGATATTCGCCGGGAACGCTTAAAAACTCTCGGATTGAATGATCAAGCCATCTATGCAAACATGGAGCGGATAAAAGAGGAATTGACTTATTTCGATTCAATTGTCTCACGTTTACAATGTCCTATTATTGATGTTACGAATAAAGCTGTTGAAGAAACAGCTAATACATTGATCAATCTTATTAATAACCGCCGCTAGACCATTCTGATTCTGTAGATTGACCATTACCATTGGTACATGTGTTATTCTGAGGGCCTTTATAAGGCTCCTTTTTCTTTGTAACCTGTTGAATTTTTCAAAAAAATTTCTAGTAGCATCTTTACGAAAAATGTATTATAATAAAAAATTGTGAGAAAAATGTTTTCTATAGGTTTAGAGATCATATATCCGGAATAAACTATAAATAATGTGAAGTCAAGGTTTTCTTCGTGAAATTATTCGACAGAATCGCATATCTATAAACATTCGAGGGAGAAAAAAAGGATAATGCAGAATG
>NZ_JAZVJO010000090.1:0-3438 GCF_059453735.1 Peribacillus sp.
GTAACAGCGTACTGTTTCAATTTCATCCCAAAGAGGGATTTTTCTGCTTCCTACCTCAAGACTCTTTCTCATTAATTTACCCAGCCGCTTAACGACATCTGCTACTTCATATACACCCTCTATATGTGCCTTCATCCGGATTGACTCCAGCGTATTAAATAAAAAATGCGGATTAATCTGACTAGCCATCATTTTAAGCTTGCTTTCATTTTGGCTTACCTGAAGAATATTTTTTTGTCGATTCGTTTCATGTACCTGATCGATTAACTGTCTCAAATTAGCTACCATCTCATTGAATTGATGCGATAGCTGTCCAATTTCATCGTTTCCGTCGATCACAATTTGAGTATTCAAGTCACCTTTTGAAACGTTTTTAATTTGGGTGCCAAGGTTGGAAAGACGCTTTGTGAACAGATTACTGACTAATATAATGATGAATATCGCTGCGATGAATCCGGCGATTGTTACCGAGATCCCAAATAAGCTTAATGAATTTGCATCTTTCACAATCTTTTTATTGGCTGAAATGGAAACAATTTTCAATTGATTCAGACTCTGTTCAGGAAATAAATCTTCCATTATAATTTGGGAAGGCTCTCCCTCCAGCACTCCCTCATAGATAGAATTTTCCTTTTTCTTCATGTTATCGATCATATGATTAAACTGTTTTCCAATTTTATTTTTTTGGTTAGAAGCTACAACCGTGTTAGTGTCATCTATAAGCATAGTAAGAAACGCTTCTTGATTTAAAATCAAGTTTATTTGACTTGGATTAATGGTAATAACCAGCATCCCAAACGTATTATAGTCAAAAAAATTAATGCGTCTGACTAAACTTAAAAAAGGTTGATCTTTGTTTGTTTCATCTTGTGCATAAAACCAACGAATATAGCCTGCTTCTTTCTCAGCTTCGTGATACCATTGCCTTTTTTTTGTCTCTGAATCAACGGGAATAAAGTCCCAGTTATCAATTAATGTAGGGTTATCCATGTAGAATCGAATTTTTGCAATTTCCGGATAATATTGAAGATAGTAAGAAAATTTATCATAATTACGATAAGCATTTACTACTTCATAGGTCGATTTAAATTCTGTATTTGCCAAAGTACTTAGCTGCTGGTCAAACTGAAGGCCATCTGATATATAAATAGGAACTTTTAAGACTTCAGCTGTTCTTTTTTTCACCCTTTCTACGTTTGTGATTGATTGATCTACTGCATCTAAAATGGCATTTTCTCTTAATTCATACGTTAGAAAAACTCCCACTATCATGATGGGAATGAACACCGATACGATCATCATCAAGATTAGCTTATCCCGCATTTTCATATTATTGATTCGTTTTATCATAAAAGATTGCATGAGAGGTTCTCCGATTTTTTTAGTAAGCGCTTTCTTTAATTATAGCTTACTGCAATATGATTAAAATAGGAAGAAATAGGGATATATCTAACCACTTTTCATGTCAAAATTAGTGAAAAAAAAATAAGCGTACTAAGAGGCATCCCTTAGTACGCTTTATTACTCCTATTCAGCCTGAATCCACCCCAACTGAATGTCTCCCTTGAAAAGTAGATAAAGATCATGACGGCCATCCTTTTCTACAGACAATTTCCCTTCGACCGTCGTCCAAGCTTGAAATCCTCCGGTTGGCGGTACCATGCACTCACACAACAAGGGACCGTTCACTGAATCTAGGCGAAATTCTAGTACCGCTTGCAGCCCTCCATTTGCTGCTCTTACTTTCATTTTTTTATAATGCTTGCTAATCTCTACTTCATGAAATGCTATCCAACTTTCCGCGCCCTTGTTTCTAATTGAATGACCGCCTTCCGTACATTCAGCTAAAAACACTTCCTGATAATCATCATAATTTACTGCATTTACTCGAAGACTGATACTTCTAGGCGGAATTTGATCTCCTGCCACCGTGAATTTCTTCTCGAGGATGATTGTTTGTGAAGAGCTTCCAATCATAATGGTATAACGACCATCTTCGACACAATATCTATCTTGAGTAACATCCCAAAAAGCTAAATCTACAGCGTTCAGTTCAAACGAAACTTGCTTACTTTCACTTGGTTCCAGCGAGATTCGTTTAAAGCCTTTTAGTGTTTTGAGCGGCCGTTTCACTCTTGAACGCTCTGCACGAACATAGAGCTGAACAACTTCATCCCCTCTTCTTTCACCGTTATTGGTAATAGTAACTGTCACAGTCAGATTCTCATCTTTTGTCATCGATTCCTTGGAAAGCTGTAAATCACAATAACCGAATGTCGTGTAGGATAAGCCATGGCCAAAAGGATAGAGTGGTTTTGAATCAAAATATTGATACGTCCTCTTCCCTTTCATAATGTCATACTCCATCAAATCGGGAAGTTGCTTAATCGATGAGTACCACGTCATATTTACTCTGCCTGCCGGATTATATTCTCCAAATATTACATCCGTAACTGCTCGTCCAAGTTCTTGCCCTGCATGAGAAGTATACAGAACAGCAGGTACATGGTCTTCAATCCAGTTCACTGCGAATGGATAGCTTCCGACCATTACAACCACCGTATTAGGATTTACTTTCAGTACTTCTTGAATTAAGGTTTCCTGTTGCGGCGGCAGAATAATATCTTCACGGTCAACACATTCTTTGCCATTGATAAATGGATTATTTCCAACAAACACAATCGCCGTTTCAGCACTCTTTGCAGCTTCAACAGCTGTTTCAATCCCGTTTTCAACGATTTCTAGACTAAAATCTATACATTCATTTCCTTGAACGATTAAAGAGCCAGTTTCATCCATACTGATTGGCTTTTGATCCCATGAAGATAGCTGAATCCCATCGTTTATCGTCTTTGTATGAAAAACTTCCTTTACAAACCAGCCTTTTGCTTCTGCAGCACTTGCCGTTAAGCAGCCCTCATCATCAATCGTTACAAACAGATGGTTACTCTCTGCGCGCAGCGTCTTATTGCCCCAGCCCCAATCGGTATAAATGAATGTCTCTGCTTTATCTCCATTACATACTAACCTTTTTGTTTCAGGATCGACCATGATATATTGACCATTCAACTTTGAACGAAGCTTGATTCGATTACTGCCATCACAATATATGACATCACCATCAAGCTTTTGCTGAATCCCTGCAAGAGGCGTAATCATATAGGGAGGTGTCCCGCTGTACCAATCCGTATATACTTCATTAGCAAGGGGGCCCAGTACGGCTGTTTTTTGTTTAGTTAATGGGAGCAGCGAGTCATTCTTTAATAACACAATCCCCTCTCTAGCAGCGGTTAATGAAAGACTAGCATTCTCTTTTGAAGCAAGCTTTTCTTTTGGGATGTTGCTGTATGGATTTAGTTCGTCTGGATCGAACTCACCTAGACGAAAGCGGACTCTAAACGTATTTCTTAACGCGCTATCTAAATCCTTTTCCTCAAG
>NZ_JAZVJO010000091.1:0-11297 GCF_059453735.1 Peribacillus sp.
GAGATGAATTCCCATATGTTAGCGGGTCAAAAAGAGATTATGTTAAAGAACGCCTATAATGATGCTGGCATGTATGCCTTTGTATCAAAGCAATGGATACTTCCATTCGCTCAATGGATCGGTGACCGTAAAGTTATGGAAGTCATAGCTGGCAGAGGATTTTTATCTAAAGCTCTTCGTGAGCAAGGGATTAAGGTACATGCTTCTGATGATTTTTCATGGCCCGCTAAAACGTGGACTGAAACTGTTACGGAAGTCGAGGAAATGGATGCAATTGAAGCGGTTTTAAAACACGGGAAAGACCATGATATTCTCATAATGGGCTGGCCGTATATGGATGATCTTGCTTATAACATCATAAAAAATCTTTATCAGGTCAATCCTAATGCCCTGGTTGTATATATAGGTGAAAATTCAGGTGGTTGTACGGCTTCTGACCTTTTCTTTCAACACTTCAAGACAATAATAGATGAAGGCTTTGAAGAAGCAGCGTCGAAGTATCAAAGTTGGGAATACATTCATGACCGTTTATATCTAGGGAGATATTCAGAAAAAATTGTATATTAAGCAAATTAAAGACCACTATGTACTAGTGGTCTTCTTGTTTAGAATTCGAATGTTTCTTGTGTGTAAGGTAGTTCGATTTCCCTTAGTATAGGGGCTTCTGTTCCAAATGTTTTCAAAATCGTTTTTATATAAACGGCTTGAACAGTCTGGAATATATCATTTGAGAACTCGAATTTTTCAGTAAGCCCTTCATCAAAGTATAATTCGTGTTTAACGGTATTATCGTTGAAGGTAGGACAACCGATTGGAACGGTGATGTTTGGGTTGCCAATGCTGGTGAAACGTCTCCCTGTCCCTTCTAACGAGAACTTGGTAACGAACTCTGCCTGATCCTGTGAATACTCTCTGTATTCAGCAATGATATCCTGGAATCCATACATGAACACACGCTTGTTATCATGCTTGAACCAGTATGGCTGCTTCACCATAATTTTAATTTCGGTAATTTGGCTTTTCGGGAAAGAGAAAATCATTTTGCCCATCTCCCCTACTTCCACTGGGACTTGGCTTGTACCCACTGCTTTAGTTGGGTATGTTTCCAATCTTCTCCACTCATTGTTCTGATTCTTATATTGAATATCTAAAAGACTCATAGAATATTCAGGGCTCGGATGCAAAATCAATGTGTTTGTATAAACATTGTTGGAAATCTCTTGCGGGATCTTCACATGAATCAATCCGTATACTTCTGTTACGCATTTATTTTCATTGAAGGCTGCTTTGCTAATCCAAAAAGAATTTTTATCTCCGTCAAAGGCAGCACGAATATTCGCTGTATCTACTTTATGGAATGCGCGTTGTTGCGTAACTGCATCTATAGGCTCAACATCCGTAGATTCATATACTGTTATATCTAAATTGCTAGGCAGGATAGATTGACCGAAATCATTTTTATAGGCAATTTTATCATGGGAGCGGACTACAACTGGAGAAACGATTCCGTGAAGGGTATCTACAGATACGGGGTTGTTCGGATTAGAGGCCATTACATTGCTTGCATGGAAGAAAGAGCGGGAAAAAATGCTTTGCCCATCCAAATTACTGTTTTGGTATTCTCTTTCTAATTCAACAATCCTCCCTTCTAACTTCTGCAGGCGGTTTTGAAGGAAGAAATTTTCTCGCAAAATATGGTCCATGCTATTAGCGATTTCCTCTTCATGATTATTTGCTACATTAAATAGAGATGTAATATCCGTTTGAACATCATTTCTTAATTTATTAAACTCCGTCGAGGAGCTTGGACCCTTATTCAGGTTTGGGTTTTGTAATGTAATAGGTTTCATGTGCTCACTCCTTATCGTATTGAATTAATTTTCTCTTCCATTTCATCTAGTCCCGGCTTAATGATTGTGTGATAGGAAGCTAACTGTATTGGAGCTTCTTTTATATAGAAGATTTCCAAATCCTTCACTTCTATTACAGTAGGTTTTAATGTTTCTGGATTCTCGTGGATATTGATATTCAACGAAATGCTATCGGCATAACCGAAACGAATCACATGGTCTACTATCATATAGTCCTGATTTTTAGGAATGGCTACTTTTTTCGTATCTCCATTCATTTCAGGACCCATCCGGACATTATTTGAACCGAAGCTAAAATCAGTAGCACCCGTTGAGGAACGGACTTTTAATCTCATATAAATTTTATCGCCTGGTTCTGTATAGAGAGTGAAATAAACACCCGATGGATCCAAAAGGCCTTGTGATGTTAATTTATAAACGGTTCCCGTCTTGGTTAATTGAGCGCTGTTTAACACACTCCAAGAATCCATTGCAGGTACAGCCACTACCCTGTCCTTGTCTATTTTCAGGAGCGTGGAAGCCGTAAATAAATTCGACTTCCCTATTTCCTGATCCCCATTCATAACGGATACAAAATTATCTTTTATTTCTTTACCGTGTCCTTTTTGGCTTAACGCTTCATTGCCTGTCATTAGATTACTTAATAATACTAAGTCATGAGCGGTTTCCAACATAAAGTTCGTGTATTGAGAATGTTCGGTAACGCCTCGATAACGAGCATTTGACCGATGAAAGGACGGCTTATATTTCTTTTCTATAATCATATGAGCTCTCCCTAACTGAATTGTAGTGTGTATCGACGCAATACCGGAGTCGTATATTGACCGACAGAAAATTGCTTCAATACGATTTTCATTTGAATATCTCGATGTTCAATCTCATCCACAAAATCATAATAAAAGTCATAGGTCACTCCAGGAAGGGAATGGTTCACGACTATATAGACTTTTTCATCCTTCTCATAAAGTGCGTATTTTGACCAATCGTTATTTTTTACATTATATCGGAGGTCAAAAACGGATACCTTTTCAAGGGGCTGACTGGATGAATAACAATGTGTGCTGATAGCAACTGGATCAAAGCCAATATCAATCGTACAGTTCTTGTTAATGCTTTGAACATATGCCAGTACAGTTATGTCATTCCACCCCTGTTTAAAGCGGTAATTGACATTGCTTTGAGCACTCGGCACACCTTCAAATATCTTTTCTCCATTTAAATAGATAGCGATTGGTTCCGTTGAGGATGGAATGGAAGACATAACGATTTCGCTTCCATCATTGAACAGGCCTAGACCAAAGTATAATTGTGCATGGTCCTCAAACTGTTCATTGTGTAAAAGCACTCCCCTATTTCCTTCCTGGATTGGCTTGATTGTGCTTTCAATATTACCAGAAGGATTTTTCCAATCTTCTAATGAAGGAATATGAATGGGGCCAAAATTGCCAGCTGCTTTTTGCAGGTTCCATGAATCCTTCCCTACATATAATCGTTCGGTACGAGGAATAATCTTTTGTTTTTCAATGGAGCCCAATGAATAGAAAGCTATACCGTTTGCCTGTAGCTCAATGATCTCAGATTCCTGTTTGCTGGTTTGTTCAGCTATCCCTACATTAACAGGCTTGGCATGTACAACGTACTTAAAATCAACCATTTTAGGGGCGTCAGCTGTATCACGATTAACCGGAGCAATTTCTCTCCATCCATCCTCTTGTTCATCCACACGAATGAAATACTGAATATCCGTACCATCCGGGATCTCTTCTTCTGTGACGAGTGATACCTTACCAATTGAAAAATGCTCATCTGTATCAGGAGATAGTTTTTTCGTGATGATTTGCCCTTCTTCCGGGAAACTCAAATGGAAGAACTGAATGCTTTTTACTCCAAACAAATATTGAAATTGATACCCTTCTGGATGAACGACTTCTTTATCACTCTCTTGCTTTCTAATCCACAAGCGAAGATATTTCATCTCTGTCGTTGGGAAATAAAAAGATACCTGGTTAACTGTTCTTTTTCCATCCGGATAATAAGGCAAGTGATAATAGTTGCTGCCATTTGTTGAAAACTCAGCATACACACCTACCTCTTTTAACGTATGGATCGTAAAATCAATGCGGTTCATTTTCTGTTTATCAGCAAAAATGATATCTACATATCCATCTGCAGGACCTTGTTCCTTAGCAAGCCAAACCTCTTGGAATGATTCATTTGTGTTCGTGTTCAAGGCATTGGTAAGTTTGCCGGATACAGGAAGTCTTTTATAAGTAGAAGCGGCGTTGGTCGGGATATTGAAAGAAATATCGCAAGCAGGCTGTATCTGAAATGATGTGTTTTCTTGTTGCTTTAATGATATATGATGATTCACGATATCTATGGTCACGTTGTCTTCTGTCTCGATCTTGGCTAAATCGTCAAAGGCATCAAACAAGCTGGCCATATATCCGGTTTTACCGTATAGGTGAATCTTTTCTTTCAAGTCGGCTTCCAGCTTACGAGCTTCATATTCTAATTTAGTCTTCTCTACTTCAAACCAATTGAATTTTCCGTTCAATTCATTATGAACAGCAATCGTATTTTCATATAAAATCATTAAGTCCTGTTGTATTTGAAGGACGGCTTTATTATAAAAATCAGATTCAGCCAGTTCCGTATTACGGACTCTTTTAAATACATACTCAGGAGCTCCTAAATCTTTTGAGCGGAGCAACTTGTTTAGCTTTGAACCAAATTCTGTGGAGGACGGGAGATTTCCTTTTCTCAATTCCTCCTGCAGAATATCGTTTACCGCCTTAGAAAAGCGCTTTTGGCGTATATTAATGGACATGCTTTAAACCCCTTTCTGTACAGTCAGGATTTTTAAAGCAAAATCCTCGATGAGTGGTGTTGTATTTAGGAGCGGAGTATTATCGCTCGTTGTTTTCTCTGGACGTTTCATGACGATCTTTAACCGTACCTGCGTAGGCTGGTTTTTCATTAACACGTTTTTCTTATGAAGAGAGAACACATTCTGTATATTGGATTCATTTTCATTGATAGAGATAATTTTAGCGGGGAATTCATCATTAACCGGTTGGTGGTGTGTAGGGGAAATGCGGTGCCATTCTACATCATCAAATGAAACGTAATACTCAATCCAGCTGTTTGAATCTTTTACGGTTTCTTTATAAGCTGCAGGAACCTTTTCATTCGCATATAACATGAGTGATTTAATCCCATCTTCCACTAGGAAAGGCTTGCTGATAAATTCACTTGTTTCTGCAAATTCAAAGCTCATAATATTTATGTCTCGGATCCCAATGGCATATCGCCATCCATTTACAGGTTCCAATGCTTTTTTGATTTCAGTATCTGAACCGATTTTATGAACACCATACTTATTATCAACAATGTTCGCGGGCACTTGCTGTTTAGGGATTCTTAACCATGTAGTGGATGTCGCTTTCTTCTGATAGAAGGCTTCTTGTCCGAATAATTCTTTATAGGAATTCGGCTGCTCGATAACGAATTCAATGTACCGTGCATTTCTTGAAGGGAAACTCCATACACCTTGGCCAGTGAATTTTGTTTTAGCGAAATCCTCGCTCCCGTCAAACAGATCCTCTGCTCGATAGCTTTGAGGTGTTCCATTCACTTCTTGGTTAAGAATAAATCCATCCTTTTCAAAAAGCCCAATGTAATTGATTCCATCAACTGATGTACGTATGGAGTAAACATTAACTGTCCCTGGACTGCCTGGTGCGTGGTAAGGCTTTAAGTTAATCCAGTTAATCGTCTCAGCTTTAGGGAATTGCACGATAACCTTCAAGCGGAGTAAGTCGTTATTCTCTTCTCCTTTAGCCCATTCAACGTCGTAATAACTAATGCTGTTCTTATAAGAATCAGGAACATTCGTCATTTGATATTCAAATACGGTATCAATGTTTCCATCCAGGATAGACACTGTTTCATCATTTGTTAGCTGTTGGGATAGCAATTCATAGTTATCATATTCCGTATCTACGGATACCTTACGGGCAATATGGAATGTACCAGGTACTCCATTTCCCTGAATCGTTCTAATCTTTCCTGATGTACTTCTGTTTGTGGCAGCGGTACGGCGAAGGGTTAATACCCCTTCTTCTGTATGAATCATCGCTCGGTTTTCTTCATCCGTTAACTCGGAGTCCACATTGGTATAATCAGAAAATGACTCTTTAAAATAGATGGTATTTGGCGTTGTTTCTTCTGTAAGCATCTGCAAGTCTGTCACAACACCATTTATACCCTTAACCATAGTAAGGATTCTGTCTCGTTCGCTTTGGGAATAGTTAAAGTAATCAACCAGGTAGGTTGCTATTGTATTTAACTCGGAGAATAGAATTTCAAGATCCTTTTCCATTTCCATATTGTTCCCATAGTAATCTTCTAAATATGGGAGCTCTCCATACATCATCTGTCGTGCTTGAAAAAGCGGTCTTCCAATACTGGACAGATAACGATAAAACATCTCATCTGCCACTTGGCTGATTTGCTCCTCAGTTGCGGAATCACCAATGCGAATCTTAGCTTGCTCCAGCAGGTATTCTTTTTGTTTATCTAATATGGCTGATTGTATTACTGGTGCGTCCATACCATCCACCTCCTTATTTC
This sequence comes from Peribacillus sp., assembly GCF_059453735.1. Taxonomy (NCBI): domain Bacteria; kingdom Bacillati; phylum Bacillota; class Bacilli; order Caryophanales; family Bacillaceae; genus Peribacillus; species Peribacillus sp. Next base: position 6,507 of record NZ_JAZVJO010000091.1, read on the forward strand.
ATTACTTTGCATTTTAATTGAAAGCTGTTCACCATAGGGGTCGCAACCAATTGTGTCCCTCCATTGTTACGAAGGATAATCTTGATTCTAAAATCAGTGGCCAGATATTCGTATTGTACATATAATTCGCCATTCCCATGATTTGTTGCTTCATTAAAATATAAATCGGAGCGGTTAAAGCTCTCGGTGAAAATCAACTTATCCTTTTCCTGCTTATATTCCAGAATTTTATATTCACTGTCAGGAATAATGCTATAAGGATTTAATGTTACGTCTTTTTGATTTTTATAATCCGTTCGATTAATCGTTGAAAAATCAGTTTCTTGACCATTCGCTTCCGGTACAAATTCCTTTTGTATAGCACCGTTACCGGAGGCCATTGTTGCATTGCGGAGACTTACTCCAATTGGGCGATAATCTACGGAGTTAGGGTCGTACTGGTCAAAGCTGTTAATCAAGCTGTAATCCACATACGGGTATTTAGATAATTTAACCGTATTGTTATAATCCGTTCCATTTGGGAAAGTATCAATCCTGGTGATACGGTCTCCTTGCTCTGCCCCTACCTTCACTATGTTTGGATTAAATAATGTATGATCAGGGGTGTAATCCATTGTGTAAGTAGCTTCACTGTCAAAGCCTACAGCTATTTGCACAGAAGCTCCACGATTTGTGAAATACCAATCATTCTTATTCAGCAAAATATTATTACGATAAATTTTAGTATTCTCTTCATTATGGATATCTGCATGGAATCGCAATTCGGCACTTTGTCCATTGAAAAATAATTTTTCGCTTTTTATTTTATTTTGTTCTTCTGGAAGAATGGGGAGCCAATCGTTCGGAGTGGGATTATTTTTAGTTGTTACATAATACTCAATGGAAGTAAGGCGGTCTGTTGCCATACCATCAAGTTCGTTAAAGAGCGGGTGATCCTCTACGCTCGATAAAGATACCTCTACAATATTACCCTCTATCTGAATAGGCTTTGTTACGAAAGCCCCTGCAGGTTCATATACGGAATTGGAAAGTCCGATATTCTTAATGCCATATTGGTATACATATGACTGATTATTATTGGTGCGGTCAGTTGCCAAGCCATCCACTGAAGGAGGTAATGGTCCGACTGTTGTACTGATACTTGTTGATGCCTGCAGCTCGTCCGAATTAACAGTTGGCTTATCTGCAGGTCTAAATTCAGTTACGCTCATAACTTACTCCTTCCTACCTTTGAAGGCTATCCAGTTTCTCTTTTGCTTTATTAAATTCTGCATTGTATGAATTGAAAGAACCGGTGGTTGCTTCAACAATCGATTTATCAGTGTTCATATAACTGTTGGTGATTTCTTCTTGAAATGATGTTCCCCATTCAGTCGGCAATATCTGTTCCAAATAATTTGAAGCCACTGTTTCATAAGCAGCCTTGCTTGTTGTGGAAGCTGTCTCCCAAATGATTGCTTTGGTGGCTGCATCATCATTTTGGATATTGTTTTGAATGGTATAGGATTCCTGTTTAATGACGAGGTAAAAGTAGCTGGCATAAACAGCCGGGAAATGAAAGACAATGGTTCCATTGGTCTCTTTGTAATTAAGCGGAAGTTCGTATATTGGCCCATCTTGTTCTGATTGGTACATAAATGACATAAGCTCAATCGGATATTGAGTGAAGAAATCAATTGTTAGATGATTTACCTCTGTTTGCTTATTCAGGGATATTTTTAATTTGCTCATAACCCCTTTGCCACTGATTTTTTCGTTTTCCTCTACCAGATCTACTTCTAAAGGAGAGAAAAAGTTATAATATTCATTTACTTCTTTATAGGCAATCTCGGTTAATTCAATGTAGCTCATATTATCGCTATTGAAGTCTGTTTCAAAATCATAACCAAAATCGACTATTTTCTTACCGGTTAAATCCCAGTGATATGGATAACTTTCTATTTTTAAAAGCAGTTTGCTGAGAATCTCTGAAAATTTTTCTCCTGCTCGTGCAATCGGAATATCCTTAATGGTCTTAGGGTCATAGTCGCTATTGGGTGCTTCCACATAAATAGTTAAGTGTTCTTCCCTGTTAAAAGGGTGCATGAGTGTCATTTCCCATAATCCTTCAAATTCAGAAACAGATAATGAGTAATGTTTCTCGATAAAAATTTGTGCCAAGAATAGTCCTCCCTTCTATCGCTTAGTAATTTCCGTATAGGCTGGCCCGTCGGTTGTTACGGCTTGTGCCCAGTATGTTTGATTGGATTCATCTATAGCATGAGTGATTGGATGATTGCTGTCTTTGATTGTATTTAATGGTTCATAAACAATCTCTAATGAAGCAATTAGGTTTCCAGATTTATCATGTAATGCGTCCTCTACTTCCTTAACCGGCAATGAAAGGTAGTGCTTGTGATAGCTCCTGTTCATTTCTGCCATTCGTAGGTCAGTTGTTTTATCTCGATCCTTGAACAGGCTTGTATTGTCGTCTGTTTTAGTTTCTAAATATTTATTCTTATCCTTCTCTTCAAAATGGAAAGTGTTAATGATCAACCCATCTTCCCCTTTGGCTTTTAGGCTTAATTCTTCTACACGAGTAGCCAGGGCATCAATTTCACGTTCAACTTCTTCAAGTGTGCCTTTAAGGATACGTTCATAATTGGCCATCACCTTCTCAACGATTAGATGGGAATTATAAAGTCTCTTTAAATCTAAATTCACATTAGCATGCATGTTATTAAAATGTTCAGCATCCACCTGTTCGCCCGTCGCTTCAAGCTTTGTTACCATCTCTATTCGATTAGCTAATTGCTGTAGCAATGCTTCGAATTCTTCTTTCGATGTAACCTTGGTTTCAAATAATTCCTCATTCTCCTGAATCATCTGTTCTACGACATTACGATCATAGGCAGGCAGGACAGATAAATAGTCTTGCAAATATTCCATTAATCACACCTCCTTGTTTTGCAAATAAACCCACGTTCCAACTTTCTGATTTCCTTTAGCCCTTATTCGGACAGCAGGATGGGGTCCGTTGATTTCCGAATGTTGATTGTAAATCCAAGCCCCTTCATTCGTTCGGATACGAATGGGAGTTTTAAGAATTTCTATATTTCCTTTAATATCCCGAATAATTTCTCCATACTGGCTTTCTCCAAAACGAAATAATCCATATTGATTATGCGTATTTCTTGGAGTGGCAGCAGCCATTATCTTTATTGATTTTGCTTTAGGAGCTACTTCTACAGGATTTTTTTGCATGTCCTCCTGAATGTATATCCAAGGAGATACTTTTTCGTTATTTTTTGTTCGAATACGAATCATTTTCATAGGATAAAATCCTCCAAAACAAAATAAGAGGGAGCCTTTGCTCCCTCAAAAACGTAACCATTCACCCTATATGCGTCAATGATATATCTGGTTTACCTTTATTTTCCAGGTCTTTTTACAACTTGGTGATGGGTTTTTCTTTAAATATCAGGTTTATCATTTGGCATACAGTTGCTTTAGAAGATAGTTCAAGAAGTATCTTTGAACCAACTATTTAGGCTGTTGGAGTAATTTCCGCTTCAACTTCTCCATCAATAATTGGATCTGTTTCTGGGATAACCTCACCCGTACCTTCTTCCGGTACATTTTCATCTGGTTGTTCTGGCTCAATTTCAGAATCTTCACCATCAATAATTTGTTCGTTATCAGGCTCAACCTCTTCTGTGTCTTCTTCTGGCAAAGTATCAGTTGGTGGTTCTGGTTCTATTTCTGATCCCTCATTATCAATCGGGGGAGCTTCTGGTAACTCGTCTTCTACTGTCGGATTCTCGATAACGGTGTCTTCCCCTGTTGGTTCTTCATCTTCATCAGGATTTTCAGTACCATCTTCTATCGGAGGATTTATCTCTTCAGGTGGCGTTACCGGGATTTCAGTATCATCTTCTATAGGAGGATCTGCTGGTTCAGTCGGCGTTATTGGAGTCTCATCTCTTGGAGGGTTTTCAACCGTTGGAGGGGTTTCTTCAATTGGCTCGTCATTATCCTCTGGAGTTTCGTTTTCTTCTGGCTCAACTGGTGGAACCAATGGAGGCTCTACAGGTGGTGGTAGAAATTGTCCGTTCTCGTCATAATCGCTCCACTTAATTTTATTGATTTCTTCGTGAGTAGTACATTCAAGCACCATTTGTTTTAATAAGTCGTATTTGAACAACGCCATTTGTTTGTGCATGAATGCTTCATAATATACCGAAAACCATTCAGCACGTTCATGTTTTGCGTACCCTAAATTTTCTGTTTTCCAAAAGACTGATTCAATTTGCGGATTGTCTTGGAGATAATCCTTTTGAGCAATGATATTAACCTGGTCGTCTCGATTAGTACGATACAAGTTACCGTTTTTTGCTGTAAAACCTTTTAAAATAGTTTTTTGGCACTCTTCACTCAATAAATCTATTTTAATCTGACGGTGATAGTCGAAAATTACATCATCCGTCACAAGATCTATATCTACGTTTTTCGCATGTGAAACCTGAATAATTAATTCATTTTTTTCATACAGGTTAAGACCATTTAAACCAACATCTAATAATTTTTCATCTATTAAACTAATGAATACCGTATATTCATAACTCATGCTAATTCACATCCTTAATTTTGTTTTTGAGTAACTTCGTTACGAAGCAAATCTATTTGAACATAAGCTAGGTCTAAGTCGAACATGGCTTTCCCTAATCGTTCAGCCTGCTTTGTAGCCGCTTCAGAAATCACTTTACTTTGGAAAGCCAAGTTATCTCTTTCCTGGCTAACTTCCTCAAATTG
>NZ_JAZVJO010000092.1:0-12310 GCF_059453735.1 Peribacillus sp.
TATGTATACAAAAGTGTATACATGTTGATATAACGGCTTGTGTACACTTTTGTGTACATGTTTACAATATTGTACACAAGTGTTAGGAATTAGTTTGTAGGATTTTCAAGTGATTTTAATAGCTATTATTTCTTGTATTAATCTGTATTTACTATAAAATGAAATGGAAGATAGTAGGTAAGAAAGGGATGGTTAATAAATGAGTTATTCGAGAATCGCAGCAATTGATGTAGGTAATGATGCAATTAAAGCACTTTTTGGGAAATTAGATTCAGAGTTATATATTCCTAATGTTATCGCACAAGACATAGCAGACCGGCCGGTAATCGGAATTGAAGATTTAAATGATAATGATCCAATTGAGGGAATTCATATTCGTGTTCATTCTCCAGCATTACAAGAAAACAATATGATTTATCGTGTGGGAAATCTAGCTACAAAGAGTGATAATCCATCAGAATTGGATCCAGGCAGCAGTAAGTCTGAGGAAGATCAAACATTAATTATGTTATTTGCTGCACTTGCTCTTGATGCTGTTAAAGATGAGAACGCATCAAACTTTAAGAAAACTAATAATGTAGTAGATGCCAATTACACGCTCGGTACTGGTTTGCCGTTAAGAGAAGTAAAAGAAGGCAAAGATGTTGGTTATCGTTCAAGATTATTAGGATCTGTCCATCAAGTAGAGTTCTTGGTTACACCAAAATATCAAGGAATTAAAGTGAATATTAAATTTGATGAAGTGAAAGTGTACCCAGAAGGTTTTGCCGCTTATATCAATTTAGTTATGGATAATGAATTGAACATAATTAATAGAGATTTAATCGATAAACAAATCCTCATTCAAGATATTGGCGGTCTTTCGACAGATATCGCAGTCATTCGAAACCGTAGAGTGGATGATGACAAAGCTCAAGGCTTTAATTTGGGTGTTGCGGAAGCATTAGAATCCATCAGAGAAGAAATTCGCAGTAAACATGGCGTTGAACTCGACAGCAGACGTGATGTGGTTGACATTATCACGAAGAAAAATGATCGCAATCATATCATGGTGCGCGGCAGCAGGACAAGCGTTCATGATATTACAGACCGGATCTTAGGTGAACTGGCTAAGAAAGAATATCGCCATCTTCGCAATGTTTGGCAGAAGAATTCTCAAACGGAAATCTGCTATTTTGTTGGCGGAGGCGCAATTGTACTTAAGGATTATCTGAAGAAATTAAATAATAATTTAGATGGCTATAATATCGACTTCTTTGAAGACGAAAAAGAAAGCATCTGGATGATGGCGAATGCCTATTATAAATTAATTTCCGATTTTGCCAGAAAAAATGCTAAACAAGAACAAATTCAAAGTAAAAAGGATGTTCAAAAATCCGGCATGACTAAGTAGGTTGAAGCATGAAAAAGACAACTGCATCTGAAATACAGCGGGGTCAGGCGATTACGTTTCGAATTCCCTCCGACACACCCGATCATGTATTAAGACAGCTCCAAAAGCTAAAAGAAACAGAAAAACGAAATTTTTCTAGTAAAATAGCTGAATTTGTGCTTGAAAATGTTGGGAATTCGACAGTACAGGATCGAGAAATGATCAAGATTCCTCTTCCTCATAAGCTAAACAAGGGTCAAAGGGATTGGCTCAAACATGCTCATTCTGAGGCTATGCTTGGAACCATTTTATATCATATATTGTCTGACCCTATAAGGGCGACGTCCTTATTGGCTTCCCTGACTAGTAATGCGTTGGAGATTGATGAAGCCCTTTATTTACAGGAACAGCCTGTTAATCAAGAAGTGGAAGAGGATATTCACATAAGATTACCCGTCTCTGAAGCTGAATTAGATAATTTTGATTGGAATGACAGTACTACACAAGTGGATGAGAGCAGCGAAGAAGTAGAAGAGGAAAATCTTGATGATTTATTGGGTGATTTCCTCGCTCAGATGAATAAATAAGAAAAAGAGGCAGCTGCATTATGCAGCTTGCCTCTTTTTTAGCTTGCTAAGAAGATCAGTTGGTATAGGAATAAAATAGCGAATACGTAAACGAAAGGATGCACCTCACGGATTTTACCTTTCGCAATTTTCATAATGGGATAGGCAATGAAACCAAGGGCAATTCCATTAGCGATGCTTGATGTCAATGGCATGGTCACAATCACCAAGAAAGCTGGGAAGGCTTCGTCAAAATCATGCCAATTGATGTCTGAAATACTTTTGATCATAAAACATCCTACAATGATTAAACTTGGTGCAGTAATAGCGGCAACATCTGATAAAGAACCGATTAAGGGACTGAAGAAAGCCGTTATTAAGAATAAAACAGCTACCGTTAAGGCAGTTAGACCAGTTTTACCACCAGCTCCTACCCCTGCTGAAGATTCAACGGAGGCAGCTGTTGGACTTGTTCCAAACACAGCGCCGACAGTTGTTCCGATGGAGTCGGCAAAAAAGGCACTGCCAGGTTTTTCAAGCTTCCCGTCCTTTAATAACCCTGCCTGACGAACAATCCCTAGGAGGGCTCCTGTCGTATCAAACAGCATAACAAGTAAAAAGGAGAAAACAACACCATATAAACCATAATTAATGACATCGTTAAACGATGTAATCGGATTTGTGATGAGCGCGCCTTCTGGTAAGTGCGGCAAGGCAGCAATCCCGTTAAAATGTAACTGACCGGTAAAGTAGGCAATTAATGCGGTGATGACCATACCAATGAAAATGGATCCTTGAATGTTTAAGGTCATTAAGATTATGGTTATGATTAAGCCTATTAAGGTTAGTGCTACCTTTGGGTCTGTGAAATCACCCAATGCCACTAAGTTGGTTTCATGATCGGCGACTATTCCAGATAGACGCAGGCCGATAAAAGCAATGAATAGACCGATACCAGCACTGATTGCATGCTTCAAATTATCGGGAATAGCTGTGATTAACTTTGTTCTGAATGATGTTAAAGATAGAATCAAGAAGATGATCCCGGTCACAAATACGGCAGAAAAGGCAACTGTATAAGAGATATTATAAGTACCTAGTACGGAATAAGCAAAGTAGGCATTTAAGCCCATCGCTGGGGCTATAATAATTGGGTAATTAGCAAGCAAGGCCATGCATAATGTCCCGACCAGTGTAGCAATGATTGTTGCTGTAAAAGCTTGATCAAAAGGTACACCAGCTTCAGATAAAATCTTCGGATTAACAACAATAACATAGGCGACTGTCAAGAATGTAGTCAATCCGGCAATAATTTCTGTTTTAACGGTCGTGTTCCGTTCTTTAAGTTTAAACATGATGCCACTCCTTTTAATATAGAAACCTCCCTGCCATATGAAATACGAATGGCAAGGAGGAATAGCTTGCCGATATTCGGCAAATTCTCTCTGTATGCATTAGTTTGTACATAAATATAAATCCTATAAATTATAATCAAGTTCTAACAAAAGCACAATAACAGGATAAGGAAGTTCAACAAAAGAACACGTGTAAAAGAAGGTCGTAAAACGTGGTATACTTGCTAAAAGAAGTAACAAGAAAAAAACTCTTCGGAGAGTAGGCAGGTACTAAATGAAATTTACTGAATTAGGAATAGATGGACCAATAGAAGAAATGTTGAATTATATGGGGATTACATCTCCAACACCGATTCAAGAGCAGGCGATTCCAGAGATACTAGCCGGCAGGGATGTAATCGGCAAGGCGCAGACTGGAACGGGAAAAACATTGGCGTTTTTACTGCCGATTATTGAGCACACTGATACGGAAACGCCTTATATTCAGTCACTTATTGTAACCCCAACAAGAGAACTAGCTCTTCAGATAACAGCTGAGCTGACGAAATTTGCGGAGCAAATTGAGGACTTTCATGTCCTTGCCGTATATGGGGGGCAAGATGTAGACCGCCAATTGAAGAAACTAAAACGCAGTATATTAGTCGTGGTTGCGACTCCAGGAAGATTGTTAGATCATACTAGAAGAGGAACAATCGATCTATCAAAAGTGAAACACCTAGTCCTTGATGAGGCAGATCAAATGCTTCAAATTGGATTCTTGCCTGAGGTTGAGGAAATCATTGAAAATATTCCAGCTGATAGGCAGACGCTGCTTTTCTCAGCAACGATGCCAGAACAAGTTATTTCTCTATCTAAACGGTTTATGAATAATCCACTTAAGATAGCCGTTGAAAACAGTCAGGTTACCGTTAAACAAATTCGTCAGGTGGTCATTGAAACCACGGACCGGGCTAAGCAAGCATCACTTATTAAAATCATTGATGAAGAACAGCCCTACTTAGCGGTTATTTTCTGTCGAACAAAGCGCAGGGTATCTGTGTTAAATGAAGCGTTAAAGAGTGCTGGATACAATTCAGACGAACTGCATGGAGATATCTCACAAGCGAAGCGTGAACGTGTCATGAGGAACTTCCGGAATGCCTCCCTGCAGTTTTTGGTGGCAACAGATGTAGCCGCGAGGGGTCTTGATGTTGAGGGTGTTACACATGTCTTTAACTATGATGTTCCGGAAGATGCGGAAAGTTATATTCACCGAATCGGCCGGACTGGACGAGCAGGCGAACATGGTTTAGCGGTAACGTTTATCGCTACAAAAGATTTGCCGATATTAAAAGATATCGAAAAGGGCATCGAGATGAAAATTGATCGTAGACAGCTCGAAGGCATTGTTATGAATGAGCCTACAAGGGCGACTGCTAAGCCAAAACGAGTTCAGGGCAATAATGCTCGTTCTGATTTCAATAAGCGCCATGGCAAGCCGAGCAGCCCAGGTAAAACCTCTGGGAAACCTTCCCCTTCAAGAAAAAGAGGTACAAATTCAGATAGCGGCTTTGCAGCCAAATCAGGAAATGGACGAAGTGATTCACGTAAGAGATAAATAAGTGTCATTCTTTAGCCCTGCTGTGCTATACGGCAGGGTTTGTTTGCATTTTTCTCAGTTGAAATACGTCGCAGGACCTATGTGAAAATACCTCTGCAGCTCATTATAAAAAATCCATCCAATAGCTATGATAGAAATAAGGAAAGGAGGTACGGTTACTATGATGAAAAAAGCAGGCTTAATCATTATTGGAGGAATTGCAGCGATCATTGCTCTTACAAATGTTGGCCCATTAATCAGCTTGATTATCTGTTTAGCAATTCTTTATTACAGTTTTAAACAATTGCTTAAATCAGAAAATACAGGAGCAAAAATTACCTGGGCAATTATTGTGCTGGTAGCATTAATGGCATCTGTATCACATGTACCTGCAATACTCGGACTTGTGGCGGCGTATATCGTCTATCTTGTGTATAAGAAATGGAACCGAGACAAAAAAATAGGTAATGAAGAATCATCGGATCCTTTTACAAACTTTGAAAAACAGTGGGCAAATTTGAATAAATAAAAAAACGGAGGAGTGTTTTATATGAATGACTTATTTTCACGAATGAAACAAACACTAACAGCTGATTTTTATCATGTACTTGATAAAATGGAACAGAAAAACCCAATAGCGCTGCTCAATCAATATTTACGTCAGGCTGAAGCGGAAACTGAAAAGGTCCGTAAGCTGGTCGAGCGTCAGTATCAATTAAAAGCTGAATTTACGAAGGAACTTGCTGAAGCGGAGGGGTTAGCTGAAAAACGGAAGAATCAAGCGAAGATTGCAGAAAAAGCTGGGGAATCAGAGCTGCAGGCCTTTGCTATTCAAGAAAGTGAACTTTACAGCACCCGTGCACTCCGAATAAAAGAAGCGTTATTTAAGGCTGAAAAGCAGTTGAGTGAACTAGAGTATAAATATAGAGAAATGAAGCATAAATTAAAGGACATGAACATTAGAAGAATGGAATTAATGGGTAAAGAAAACATAGCTCACGCTCATCAACGTATGAATCAAGTAATCGATTCTGGCAGTACGTCAAGTTCGTCAACAGGAAAATTTGAAGATACAGAAAACTACTTGGATAATTTGGAGCAAAGAATTAACTCAAACTATCAAAGGCAAAGTATCGATACCCGAATTATTCAACTAGAAAAGGATATGAAAAAAGAAGAAACACATTCAATTTCGTAATCATGTTATTCTTAAAAGGCGTAGTTAGCTGCGCCTTTTTCGTAATGAATAATCAAAAGTTAGATTGATGAGAGAGGAGGATCAGGATGTTTAAACAAGTAAACACAGATTATATCAGTTGGATCTTTTTAATTGGCCTTATCTCGCTTATTATGGAACTTGTTTTTTTTGACGGCGGACTCATTTACACCCTTGCCCTCTCCATCGGCTGCTTATTTATAGGTAAAAAAAAATACCATCGAAAAATAGGGAAAATACTGTTTTTCATTGGCGTATTTAGCACGATTATCATTGTGTTAAATATGTTTGTATTCAAATTTTTTCTCCTCGTGATTCTTGCATATGCCCTCTATGGTTTTTATTTATCTAAACAAAATCCTGAAAAAGTACAGTTGGTGTTGACTGAACCTAAACAAAATACCGAAGAAAAAGAACAGTTGATTAAAACAAGTTATTTATTCAGTAACAAACTAATAGGTTCGCAGCAAACCCAGAAGTCAGTCTACGAATGGAATAATGTCAATATTCAACGAGGAATTGGTGATGTAGTCATCGATTTAAGCAATACGATCCTTCCAAAAGGTGAAACCATTATTTCGATAAGAAGCATGGTGGGCAACCTGAAAATCAAAATTCCATATGATGTTGAAGTAAACCTTCACCACTCAGTCGTAATCGGCAGAGCCGTCATCTTTCAAAATCATGAAAAGCGGATGTATAATCAAATTATTTCCTGCCAAACAGAGGGCTTCCATAACGCTGTTCAAAAAGTGACCATCATCACCTCCGTCTTCATTGGCAATATCGAGGTGAATCGGGTATGAATGTGATGACTCGCCAGATTGTCTATGCTTTTGGTATTGCGCTCATAACCGCAATTATTGTTCCAGCTCTTGTCTTCTATGTTTATCCTTTAGAGAACTGGCGAAATCTCTGGGAGATGAAACTACTTAATCTGTCCTTTATCATTACTTTTCCAAGTATCCTTTTATTTGTAGGAATTGCATATGGAATAGTGTCAGGAATATACTGGCGCAGACAAATGAATAAGCTTAGTGATGATTTGCATTTAGTGGAATTAGGCCGGCCTATTCAGTCATTTGATGATTATTCCTTACTGGAATTCAAAGCATTAGCCAAACAGGCAGAGCAGATTCAAAAGCTTGGAGCAGAGCAGGCAAAGTTAGCACAGAAGCTTGCTACTGAAAAAGCAGAAGACCAGGAAAAGCGGATTCAGGAAATTGTATCTCAAGAAAGAAACCGTTTGGCAAGGGAACTACACGATTCAGTCAGCCAGCAGTTGTTTGCTGCATCCATGATGATGTCCGCTATTACCGAAAACAATGGCGAGGATAAACAACTTCCGGTTGTGGAAGGAATTATCCATCAGGCACAGCTGGAAATGAGGGCATTGCTTTTACATCTTAGACCTGTACCATTACGAAATAAATCTCTGCAAGAAGGTATCCAAGAGCTTTTAGAAGAATTAGCTCAGAAGGTGCCAATGAAAATAGAGTGGAAAACAGAAGCTATTCATCTTGATAAAGGGATAGAAGATCATCTGTTCCGAATTCTACAAGAATCAGTATCTAATACATTAAGGCATGCCAAGGCAAATAGTATCGATGTGTTACTGATTGAGCGTGATGAGATGGTTATTTTACGCATTGTAGACGATGGAATGGGATTTGAACTCGATCAAACGAAAACGGGTTCGTATGGTTTGCAGAATATGAAAGAACGAGCTGTAGAGCTAGGCGGGTCACTGAAAATTGTCAGTGTTCCAGGGAATGGAACACGACTAGAAGTCAAAATACCACTACTACAGACTAAGGGGGATACCTAAATGATTAGTGTCTTGTTTGTGGATGACCATGAAATGGTTAGAATAGGGGTGACCGCTTATTTATCTGCACAGCCTGATATTACCGTGATAGCTGAGGCAGATGATGGAGCAGCGGGTGTCAAACTAGCCCTTGAACTACGTCCGGATATTATTTTAATGGACCTAGTTATGAAGGAAATGGACGGGATAGAAGCTACTAGAAACATTATGCAAAGCTGGCCGGAAGCAAAGATTATTATTGTGACAAGTTTTCTAGATGATGAAAAGGTCTATCCGGCTCTCGAAGCAGGTGCAGCAAGCTATATGCTTAAAACCTCAAAAGCAAGTGAAATTGCAGACGCTGTTCGTTCAACTTACCATGGCCAGAGCGTGTTAGAGCCAGAGGTGACAGATAAAATGATGAAAAAAATGCGTAGTCATGCTAGTAAACTTCCCCATGAATACTTAACAAATCGTGAGATGGAGATTTTGCTTTTAATGACACAAGGGAAAACGAATCAAGCAATTGCTGATGAATTATTTATTGCCGTCAAAACAGCGAAAGTGCATGTGAGTAATATCTTAAATAAGCTTGAGGTCCAAGATCGTACACAAGCAGTGATTTATGCGTTTCAACATCAACTAGTGAAATAACTTTTTGGAGGATTCTATGTATTTAAAGACAGTTACGATGATAGGCACAGAGTTAGAAAAGCAGGGAATTCCGTATCAATTTAAAGGCCAAGCATCATTAAGGGTCCAAGGTGCGTCCATTTCTGAAGATTCAATAATCGAAGCGTCTGTCCAATGGGATGTTTTAGACGAAGCGAGAAGAATATTTACTAAGTATTCACCGACAGACATTAGCAGCAATCCAGAATCCGCTGTTTTCAGTTTTACAATCGATACCATTACCGTTTACATAAGCTGTGAATACAATACAACCATTAAGACAGATCCATATCGGATATCGGTAGAAATAGATCAGACAAACATTTGGTGCCAATCACTTTATAGTTACTTTTATAACGAAGAAATGGCTCTTTATAGTGATCAAATCCATGCTTATTTAGCCAAAGAACAGCAGGGATTTACAGCTGAAAATGAACAAGCATGGAACCAGAATAATTACAGTGCTCTTTTAAATCGTTATGGAAAACCTGAAGCACTTGTTGAAAAAATCAAGCAAAATCCTAAGTGGAGACTCAAACCTTTTTATCAGTATATGGGTAATCTTCAAGGAAAATCAGTGATGCATTTGATGGGCTCAAATGGTGTTAAAGCAGTGGCGATGGCGCTCCTTGGTGCAAAGGTCACAGTGGTTGACTTTTCAAAAGAAAATGCAGCATTCGCTAGAGAGCTGGCTGATGCGGCAGACGTTCCGGTCGAGTATATTGTTTCTGACGTGCTCTCACTACCTGAGAATGAGGGGGCAGATCTTGTCCTGATGGAACTTGGTGTCCTCCATTATATGATTGACTTACAGCCGTTACTGGAGAAAATTAAGTCCTTATTAAAACCAGGCGGTCATTTTATTTTGCATGAATTTCATCCGATTTCAACCAAATTAATCACGTCCAGTGGTAAAAAACATAAAGTAAGCGGCAATTACTTTGATCCATCTATTGAAAAAAACCAAGTAGCTTTCACAAAACATATGCCTGATGAGGAACAAAAAAGCTTGTCCCAGGTAGTACAACGGAAGTGGACACTTGGAGAGCTTATCACGGCCATTGGCCAATCAGGCTTAATGATAAAGGTGTTAGAAGAAGAACCAAACCATAAAGTGCATGATATGGGGATTCCGAAAACGTATACGATTGTTGCTGAAAAACTAAATTTAGAATAATTAGAATTATTCATTGCAGTAAACCGACTTTTATAGTAGGATTAGTTTATCTTTTAACCAATTAAATAGTGTCTTATCAAGAGAGGTGGAGGGAACTGGCCCTATGAAGCCCGGCAGCCGCTGACAGTTTGTCAGAATGGTGCCAATTCCAGCGGAGCATATGCTCTGAAAGATAAGTGAAGGCTACTGCGCAAACTTCTTCTTATCGAAGGAGTTTTTTTGTTGTCTTTCCTCTGTTTCACCAATAAAAACAAAGGGGTTTTGAACATGAAGTTTGGCTTTTGGCTGCCTATTTTCGGTGGATGGTTAAGGAATGTAGAAAATGAAAACATGCCTGCAACCTTTGAGTATGCAAAACAAGTAACAATAGCTGCAGAAAAATTGGGGTTTGACACTACACTGGTAGCGGAATTAAATTTAAATGATATTAAAGGTCCTGAGCATGATTCGCTTGAAGCATGGTCAACCGCTGCAGCTCTAGCAGCGGTAACTGAAAAAATTGAGATTATGACGGCAGTACGGCCTGGATTCCATAATCCAGCGGTTACAGCGAAAATGGCTGCCAATATAGACAACATAAGCAACGGACGTTTTACCCTGAATGTGGTATCTGCATGGTGGGAAGAAGAAGCGCGGCAATATGGGGGGATTTTTACGGCCCATGATGAGCGTTATGATCGAACAGAAGAATTTCTAGATATCTTAACGGGACTATGGTCTGCCGAGGATACCTTCTCATATGAGGGCAAATATTACAGCATAAAGGATGCTCACTTACATCCAAAGCCGGTTCAACGTCCCAATCCCATTCTGTATGCAGGTGGAGAAAGTCCACGCGGGAAACAGACGATCGTCGATAAATGTGACGCCTACGTAATGCATGGTGGAACGGTTGAAGAAATTTCGACTAAGATTGAAGGTATGAAACGACAGCGTTCAGAAGCAGGCCGTGAACCTTTTTCAGCTTTTGGTTTAGCTGCATACGTAGTCTGCCGTGATACAGAAGAAGAAGTGGCTGCTGAACTTGCAAGAATCACAGATGTGAAGGAATCGGGCGGTTATGCAGGATATAACGACTTTATCAGCAAATCACAACTTGAACAGCAAGTTAAACTTTTCGATTATTCTGTTTCTAACCGCGGTCTGCGTCCGAATTTAATTGGAACCCCTGAACAAATTGCTGATCGAATTATTGCTTTCGAAGAAGCAGGAGTAGATTTGCTATTGCTGCAATTTTCACCGCAGCTTGAAGAGATGGAACGCTTCGCCAAGCAGGTTAAGCCTCTTGTAGAAGCAAAACGCAAAAAAGCACCCGTTTAACTAATTTTGAAGGAGGCAACATGATGAGTAAAATTTATATTCTCCATGAAAATAACGAATGGACAGCCCATTTAACGAAACGATTGAATGAACTGGAATTACCATACGAAGAGTGGCATCTTGACGAAGGTCTCGTTGATCTTACAGAAACTCCGCCAGAGGGTGTCTTTTACAGCCGCATGAGTGCATCATCCCATACACGCGGTCATCGATATGCACCAGAATTAACAGAGTCTGTACTGGCTTGGCTTGAACAGCATAACCGCACCGTATTTAACGGAAGCCGCGCTCTTCGCTTAGAGGTCAGCAAAGTGAACCAATATACGGCCCTGACAAAGTCCGGTATTCGTACACCGAAAACAATTGCTGCAATCGGTAAGGAAAATATCTTGAAGGCCGCAGAGAAAATTGGTGCTGAATCATTTATCACCAAGCACAATCGGGCAGGAAAAGGTCTCGGTGTCCAATTATTCCACTCCATTGAGGGCTTGAAAGACTATCTAGAAGGTCCTGATTTCGACGAACCGATAGATGGCATCACCTTGATTCAGGAATACATCAAGGCGCCTGAGCCGTTTATAACCCGCTGTGAATTCGTTGGGGGCAAATTCGTTTATGCGGTACAAGTCGATACATCTGAAGGATTTGAACTTTGTCCGGCCGATGCCTGCCAAATCGGCGATCTCTTCTGTCCAGTAGGAGAGGAAGTCGAAGAAAAACCGAAATTCCAAATTGTCCAAGACTTTAATGATCCAATCATTGAAAAGTACGAAGCATTCCTAAAAGAAAACCAAATCACCGTAGCCGGCATTGAATTCATCCGAAATGAAGCTGGTGACATATTTACCTACGATGTGAACACAAATACCAACTATAACTCAGATGCCGAACAAGCTGCCGGGAAATACGGCATGCTCGAACTGGCTAAATTCCTAGGTTCAAAACTCAAAACAGAAGAATTAGACTAAAAAAAACCAGAATGCTCAGCATTCTGGTTTTTTATTATAGGAGCAGGATGCAGAGGAAGCAATCCTGAGCCTGACCCATGAACTCATGATGCGGTTGTAATTAATGCGGCGGACGGCAGGGCCGAATATAAGGCTAGGACAGCTTGATGAGACAGTATGATGGAGAATTCATAAAACCAACTGATCAAAAAGATTTGGTTTTATCAAAAAAGAGTCGCTAAAAGGAAAAAATCGAATCAAGCTAAACCAAAAAGAGAAAGATACTCTATTTTTACAAG
>NZ_JAZVJO010000093.1:0-3866 GCF_059453735.1 Peribacillus sp.
TAGAAATAAATCAGTTGTAAGGGGATTACATTTTGAATGTAATTCTTTTTTTAGTTCATTCTATACTAGAATAAGTTTTTGTGAAGACGTACTGGAAAGATAAAATTCTTCATAAGTTATTCACAATCCCCTTTGAGATCAAGGTAATATAGTTGTTTTTATTTAGTTTGCACTATAATATAAAGAGGAATATGAGAAAGAAAGGATGTTTACTTATGTCTAATTCTATAAATACGCTTTCAATTAACACAATCCGTACACTTTCTATTGATGCTATTGAAAAAGCTAATTCTGGTCATCCAGGGATGCCAATGGGCGCTGCACCAATGGCCTATACACTATGGACTCAATTTATGAACCATAATCCGAAAAACCCAAATTGGTTTAACCGCGATCGCTTTGTATTGTCTGCTGGTCATGGTTCTATGCTTTTATACAGTCTATTACACTTAGCTGGATATGGTTTAACGATTGATGATTTAAAAAGTTTCCGCCAATGGGACAGCTTAACACCTGGACATCCTGAATTTGGTCACACAGCTGGTGTTGATGCAACGACAGGACCACTTGGTCAAGGGATCGCAATGGCAGTAGGTATGGCAATGGCTGAACGTCATTTGGCTGCTACTTATAATCGTGATTCATACAATGTTGTTGATCACTATACATATGGTATTTGTGGTGATGGGGACTTAATGGAAGGTGTTTCTGCTGAAGCAGCTTCACTTGCTGCTCACTTGCAATTAGGCCGTCTGGTAGTTCTATATGATTCGAATGATATTTCGTTAGATGGAGATCTTGATAAGTCCTTCAGTGAATCGGTTGAAGATCGGTTTAAAGCTTATGGCTGGCAATACCTTCGTGTTGAGGATGGCAATGATCTTACTGCGATTGCTGAGGCGCTAGAAGCATCTAAAACGGATGAAACGCGTCCAACGCTTATTGAAGTGAAGACGGTTATCGGTTACGGTTCACCAAACCGTTCTGGTAAATCAGCAGTTCATGGTGCACCGCTTGGTTCGGATGAATTGAAACTAACTAAAGACGCTTACAAATGGACGTTTGAAAAAGATTTCCACGTACCGGAAGAAGTTTATGAACACTTCGAAAAGGCTTGTGTCGAAGCTGGAAGCAAAAAAGAAACAGAGTGGAATACACTTTTCAGTGAGTACAAAAATGCTTATCCAGAGCTTGCTCAGCAATTAGAGGGAGCCATAAACAACGAACTTCCTGAAGGTTGGGATAAAGATATTCCAGTTTATGAAGAAGGAAAAAGTCTTGCATCTCGTGCATCAAGCGGAGAAGTGCTAAATGGCATTTCAAAAAACCTTCCTAGTTTGTTTGGGGGTTCTGCTGACTTAGCTGGATCAAATAATACGATGATTAAAGGTGCGGAAGACTTTACTCCTGCTGACTATACTGGCCGTAATATTTGGTTTGGTGTTCGAGAATTTGCCATGGGTGCAGCCCTAAACGGAATGATGCTTCACGGTGGCGTGCATGCTTTCGGCGGAACGTTCTTCGTCTTCTCAGATTACCTGCGTCCAGCCATTCGTCTTGCAGCCATTATGAAATTACCTGTAACGTATGTATTTACTCATGACAGCGTTGCAGTTGGTGAAGATGGTCCTACCCATGAGCCGGTTGAACAATTAGCAGCATTACGTGCTATGCCGGATTTAGGTGTCATTCGTCCAGCGGATGGTAATGAAGTAGCTGCAGCTTGGAGAACAGCTATTGAATCAACTGATCGTCCTACAGCGCTTATTCTTACTCGTCAAAACCTTCCAACACTTAAAAATACGGCTGAATTGGCGTATGAGGGTGTTAAAAAAGGTGGTTATATCGTATCTGCTTCTCAAAAAGAACAAGCTGATGTACTTCTAATCGCTACTGGTTCTGAAGTTAATCTTGCTGTTTCAGCGCAAGCAAAATTAGCAGAAGAAGGTATTGATGCTGCTGTTATCAGCATGCCGTCATGGGATCGCTTTGAAGATCAGTCTAAAGAATACAAGCAAAGTGTCATCAACCCAGCTGTTAAAAAACGTCTAGGTATTGAAATGGCTTCACCATTCGGATGGGATCGTTATACAGGAGATGAAGGTGAAATTCTTGCCATTAACCGTTTTGGTGCATCTGCTCCAGGTAATAAAATCATGGAAGAATTCGGTTTCACTGTTGATAACGTAGTCTCACGCGTAAAAGCACTTGTTCAAGAATAAGTAAAAATAGGGCTGACACCTTTATTGGTGTCAGCTTTTATAGTATAAAATGATTATTCGACAAAAATAGTTAGGGTTTCCTCCATGATTCAACATACCTTTTAATGACATGCTTATATAATAGTAAAAAGGAATGCAGGGAGGCAATTTTATGAGAAATTATCAGATCTATCTGATCGAAGATGAATTCGCCATGCATTATTACGGCAGAGAAAAATTGTTTTTCAATTTGTTTTTGGAATATATTAAATCAACTGGTTATCATAAAAGTATCTTGCAAAAACAAATCGAATATGTGACGAAAGACATACCTTTTAGTAAATTGTCTAAGGCACTTGCTGAGAGAAGGAATCCTACGCATGATCATGTATCGGAAAATGATGTGTATTTTACTGAAACCAAAAATGGGACAAGTAAAGCAGCATTAGTGATTGGCAAAGATTATCTGCATTTAAAATCTGAAGGGACCTACGAAGCAGAAACTGAATTTTTTGAAAGTATTCGAAAATGCGAATCTGGATTTTTAGCGTTAGATTTTGAAAACAAGCATTTTGGGTGGCTAAAACCCATTAAAGAAAGAAAATTTGTCTAAAGATAGGGCATATTGGCTTGAAGTATTGTATAATATTCTTTGGTCTAGTACACTGTTTATAGACAACATGAAGGAGGAAAGATAGTATGTGGGTATACATTCTAGTTGGTGTCCTAGCATTACTTGCTGGGTTAGCACTCGGATTTTTCATAGCTCGTAAATACATGATGGACTATTTGAAAAAAAATCCGCCGATTAACGAACAAATGTTAAAAATGATGATGATGCAAATGGGAATGAAACCATCCCAAAAGAAAATTAACCAAATGATGAGCGCAATGAGCAAACAGCAAACGAAATAAAACCATGTTATATCAACGTTTGGAGAGAGTTTTAAGCTGAGTTTCGAATAGAAAGTAGACTGGCTTTAGTCCCTGGATTGAAACCTTCATCTATTTTTCGTTTGAAACTTGGTTTAACCTTCTTTTATACACTATAAGCCACTTTTTCTGGATGAAATATTCAGTAAAGGTGGTTTTTATTATGGAATTAATTGATGTTTTAGAAGAGTATGATTACCATTTTTTTGCAAAGTGGTAGTCAGAGACAGAAGCAACAACTATTGTTGTAAGCGTTATACTAGTACAAATAATAAACCGAAAATATGGGGGATGTTACCATGAAAACATTGTTAATTACAGGAGGTACTAGTGGCATTGGCGAAGGACTGGCAAAGTATTTTTTAGCAGCCGGGAATAGGGTAATTATTGTAAGTAGAAATAAAGGTAATTTACATAATGCTATTTATCTACAAGCAGATCTGAGTCTTGCTTCAGAAAACTACCGTATCATAGAGAATATTCAAGAGACCTATGGCGCAATTGATGGAATGATTCTTTGTGCTGTCCTACAAACAGCGCGTAAAGACGCTTTAATTACACAAGATGGTTTAGAATTCACTTTTGCATTGCAGTATTTAAGTCGGTATATCCTTTCAAATAGGATAGCATTTAATGATGACTCTTTTATTTTAAATGTTGCTACCCCAGGAATCTACAGCACTGTCAATTTTGAAGATTTAGAATATAGACGTAAGTTTAACAGCGTGAAAG
>NZ_JAZVJO010000094.1:0-10843 GCF_059453735.1 Peribacillus sp.
CAGGTATATTTGTTTTCTTTAACTTCATTACGCAAACCGGGATGTTCCCGAACGAACTCTTTGAATTTTTCGACTGATGGGCGTTTTTTTTTGGGCATTCTCTCTCACCTCACACCAAGACATTTGCCTACTACTAAACTATGCATAACTTCAAAAAGTGTGACTTCTATATATAAAAAGAAAAGGTCTCTAAGCGGGACTCTCCCATTCTCAGAAACCTTTTATTACTTGCTGATAAAGTTTTGTGTGTATAGTTTATGGTAAACCCCTACACCTAAGTCAGTAAATTTAGTATTGAGCATCGTCTCGCGATGGCCTTTACTGTTTAGCCATCCCTCAACCGCCGCTATACTATCTACATAATTTACAGCAATATTCTCACCAGCATGGACATACTCAATTTGCCCAGTTGTTAATCGCTGCTCTAAATCACCTTTTGTTGGAGAAGTATTCGAAAAGAAGTCATTATCAGCCATATCCTGGCTATGCAAAAACGCTGCTTGTGCTACCGGTTCGTTCCACTGAACCCCGTTTACCTCAAACCGTTTTCTAAT
Source organism: Peribacillus sp. (assembly GCF_059453735.1). Classification (NCBI taxonomy): domain Bacteria; kingdom Bacillati; phylum Bacillota; class Bacilli; order Caryophanales; family Bacillaceae; genus Peribacillus; species Peribacillus sp. Next base: position 555 of record NZ_JAZVJO010000094.1, read on the forward strand.
GACGTTTGTAAGATCGAATATTTGCAGCTGATTTCCTTGTTCGATAAGCTTCCATTTTTCTTCCTCTAGTATCTCTTCCTCTTCTAATTCACCACGATAGGGTAATTCATAAGGCCTCAGCTTTAAAAGGGTCTCTGCATTCAAGAAGCGGATGCTCGAAACTGTTCCAGTAAACTTATCCAAATAGAGCTGAACATAGAGTTTACCAATCTTTATTAACGGTCTCATATTCATATCTTCCTCAGACAGTTCAAAGCTTTACGCGCCATTCTCTGTATCTACATCAATAGACATTTCAATAGAAAGGCTTGAATAAATTTCATCGATTGGCTGCCCAATATAAAAAGGTGCCACATCTATGTTTTCACCAATTCCATAAGCAGAGACGACCTTTTCCTTCTTTACAGCTAACTGAAAATATTTCTCCTGATCCTGATTATAAATCCACCAATCATATCCATATGAAGAAGGATCAATTCTGCCAGGCTCACCATACTCTTTTTTGACATCTTTTATGTTCTTACCAATAGTCACAGCAAGTCCCTTTTTGGGTTTTGTCATACCGTCAGTTTTTAATGTTGACTGCTTATTACCTGAACTGTCTGTAGTATTATCTATGTAGGCATCTTTTTGTTCATACAAGATCACTTCTTCTTTATCCTGTCCATTACTAAAATAGATGCTTATGCTGAAAAAAATCACTACTAACAGCGTTACCCTTGCCATGGTTTTCAGAGGATCACATCCTTCTCCAGCCTGATCCGTATTTTAGGTAATTATATCATTATTACTCTCCATATTATAGAAGCTACACCCTTACAAGTAACAATTTTAAGAATAATTTAAATATAATATACATATATAATACACCTATGTAGGATGAATATGGAATTACTGGTACGCTACTCATTGCAAGTTCTATAGTTTAGTACTATTATTAAAATGAGGGAATCTTGTAAAAATGGAGTATAACAACTTTATCCAACATCAAGGCTTCCATTCTTTTTTGTTGACATTAGGAGGGTATATAAGTGAAATTTGAAAGTTTTGATTTAGAAGATTTTAAAGCTGATTTAAACAGATTAGATGAACTTATGGGTGAGAATGGTTTAATAAGAGCAGAACAATGGGATTATGAGCGTGTAAACTATGACCGTAAATTCGAACTTAAAGACGGTGTCTTTTATCTTCGTGTGCAGGGGTATGCTATCGAGGGCGATGTAGGTGCACATAAAGCAATCATTCAGTTAATGACTCCTATCTTAGGCAAGCATTATTACCCACATGGGGTAGAGTACGGTGAAGGCGAAGATTTCCCAGCTTCTCTTGTGAAGCAATGTGAAAAAATCCTAGCTAAAGTCAAAGAAGAGATTGTCCAATTTAATGGGCTGTAAGTTTTAATGAAAAGAAGGCACATGGAGAAAAGTCTCCATGTGCCTTCTTTTGTCTTAAAATCCAAAAATCGCTTTTATTACGGAAGTAGTTTCTCCACCATGATAGAAGACATATAATAATAAGTACACGGCAAGTCCAGTGATTCCTGTAAAGAACCAAACTATACTCGTAATAGGTCCCAGCTTCCGATGTCTTTGGAAGATTCCTTTAAAACCAGTTACTAATGATGTGATCCCAAGTACGGCTCCCGTAGTAGCAAGGGTAATATGAAAGACAAGAAAGATTGTATAATAGATCTTTATATCATCTGGTCCACCAAAGGCTGTATTTCCAATAAATATCGTTCTAGATGCATAAATAATAAAGAATATTGTCGCAAATACAGCTGCAACAATCATTGTTTTTTTATGCGTTTCAATTTTCCCTTGTTTAATTTGGTACCAGCCGATTGCAACAGTAATCGCACTTAAAACAATAAAAGTGGTACTGATTGTTGGAAGTATTGGTAAAGACATAGCGTTGGAACGTCCCCTCTGTTTTAGATTCTCACCCTTCATCTTATTAAAGGGTGAGAAAAATTACAATAGATTATTATTTCTTTAACAAATTGCTCACATTTATTACTTTTTTTTAAGCTATTAGCCGATTATAAAGAGGCCGTAAAAAACCTGCCGGTAAACATACCGTGCAGGTTTTTTCCTTACTCATTTGTTTGTAAATGAGCTGGAATTGGATCTATTTTATCTTCACCGTTTTCTTTACGGAACCATGCAAAGAATATATATCCAAGCACGACGCCAAGAACAATTTCCTGAATCACTTTCATTAATACCCCGCCAAGCTGCTGATCTTCCAGAGCAGGAAGGTTTGAGAACATTTCTGGACCACTAAGATTTAGTGAAGCTAATGCCGAAGCAGGAACACATAGTTCCATGGCTGTCGCCCATGAACTTGGATTAGTAAACGTATCGTACATTGGATAATTAGCAAAAATGATTAAGGCACAAGCAGGAGTCATTAAAATCCCACTGCCAAAAATATACCCAACCTTGTACAGACCTGTGAGTGTTTCCTTTTCCGGCAGTTGATTAACAAGCGGAAACCACATAAAAAGTGATAATACAAAAAGAAGACTCGTATAGCCGCCATGCAGCCACATGCTCGTCTTAACCATATCAAATACTAAAGGAATATGGTAAAGGGAAAAAACAATATTAAAGATAAGCAATGCATAGAGTGGTTTAGTAAAGATGGTAAACATCTTCTCAATCCATTGAACATGGAACATTGCCCTCCAGAGCCAGTTCGGGATACTAAGAATAAATAATGGAGTAATGACTAGATACAGGACTGCCATTTGCGTCATATGGGCACTGAACATGATGTGACCTAATAAATCAAGTGGAGATCCTTTTACTAGATAAAGTAAAATCATTGCAGTCAGGAAGAACCCTATTTGCTTCGGTTTCAGCTTTTCACTATCCGTAAAGCGATTTCTATATTTACTAGTGATTAAAAAGAAACCTAGTGAAAGAACAAGCAGAGCAATAAAATAGTACGGACTCCATAGAGCACGGAATCCAAAGATTTCTATGGACATATAATCACCTCTGTAATTTTCAACTACCATTAGTATAACTCAATCTCATTCAAAGAAACAGAGAAAGAAACAAGATCTCCCAGTCATTCCAATTATGATTGGGAGATCTTGTTTACAAAAGAAAAACCGGTCTTCGCCAGTAACTTCGCTTAACACCCTATAAGGGCAAAAGAGAGACACTGTCCAAAGACCGGTACTTATCCTATCACATTCTTACAGCCAAACAATGGTAACGAACGCTAGTACGGTTATTAACCCTACTAACAAGCCCGAAAAAATAAACAAGGTGATCGCTCCATGACCTTTATGCTTCATATGCATGAAATAATAAAGCTGGAAAATAACCTGAACTGCAGCGAGAAGTAGAAGTGTTGGTCTAATAAACCAAGGTGAAATCCCTTCAATAGCTACAGCTGCAAAAGCAATTAATGTAAAGAAAATCATCAATACAAACGTAACGACTTGGTGCTTCATTTCTTCAGCACTTTGCTTACGGCGATACTTTAAATTAAAATTTGGATTAGCTGAATTTGATTGTTCATTCGCCATCAGTTATCCCACCATTCCCATTAAGTATACTACTGTAAAGATAAATACCCATACTACATCAATAAAATGCCAATAAAGACTAGCAAGATAAAATTTAGGGGCATTATACAAGTTTAAACCACGCTTAGCATTACGAACCATTAATGATATGAACCACAGAAGCCCGAACGCTACGTGCCCGCCATGGAAACCTACGAGCGTATAGAATGCAGAACCAAAGGCGCTGCTTGTAAACGTGTGACCAAATTCATGTACGTAATGATTAAACTCATACACTTCAAGTGCAAGGAATGATGCTCCAAGCAATACAGTAACTAGCAGCCATGACTGCATTTTTTTGAAATCACGGTTTTTCATATGATACATCGCATAAACGCTTGTCAATGAACTTGTCAACAAAAGCATCGTTGCAATAAAGGTTAATGGAAGCTCGAAAAGATCTTTAGCCAGCGCCATATTATCATCAGGCACTTTATCTTTTAATGCCAAGTATGTGGCAAATAGTGATGCGAACAACACTGTTTCGCCGCCAAGAAACAGCCAGAACCCTAGATATTTATTTTTACCTTCAAGGGTAGCTTTCTCGGGGGAAGCAGGCCAAGTTGCATCGGTGAATTTTTCTTCTGCATGCATTATGACTTACCTCCCTTATCTGTATTATCCATAAGGTCTTCTTTATGAATATGGTAACCATGATCATCCTTAACTGAACGGATGAGCATCGATCCAAAGGTGATTAATAAGCCAATGATAATAACAGGTATAGACCATGCTTTATCATCCATATTAAATAATGCACCAAAAGCAGCAACAAAAAGTCCAAAAGAAATCGTTACTGGTAATATAGATCCATTTGGCATATGAATATCACCAAGTGGTTCAGCTGGAGTCATTTCAGTCTTGCCTTCCATCTTTTCAATCCAATATGGATCTAACCCGCGAACAAGCGGAAGTTGTTTAAAGTTATAGAATGGCGGTGGTGATGGAATTGCCCATTCAAGGGTACGTCCGTCGCCCCAAGGATCATTTCCAACTTTCTCATTCTTGATGGATGTAATGATGATATTATAGACCATTACAAGAACCCCAACAGCCATGAGGAAAGCTCCAACCGTACTAATCATATTAGATGTGTCCCAGCCGAGATCCTTCTGATACGTGAATACACGACGAGGCATGCCTAATAGTCCAAGGAAATGCTGGATAAAGAATGTTAAATGGAAACCGATTAAGAACAACCAGAATGTAATTTTTCCTAGCGTTTCATTTAGCATAGTTCCAAACATTTTCGGCCAATAGAAAGTAATACCTGCTAGAAGACCTAGGACAACTCCTCCAACAATTACATAATGGAAATGTGCAACAACAAAATAACTATCATGGTATTGATAATCTGCTGGTGCAGCTGCGTTCATAATTCCGGTTACTCCACCCATTGTAAAGGAAGGAATAAACGCAACGGCATAAAGCATTGGTGTAGTAAAACGAACTTTTCCGCCCCACATAGTAAAAATCCAGTTAAAGATTTTAATTCCAGTAGGAACAGCGATTGCCATAGTGGCAACAGCGAAAATTGCATTTGCAATTGGTCCTAATCCAACGGTAAACATATGGTGAGCCCAAACCATGAATCCAAGGAACCCAATAAGGACTGTGGCAAACACCATTGATGAATAACCGAATAATCTTTTTCTTGAGAAAGTAGCAAATAGTTCTGAAAACACACCGAATGCCGGCAGAATCAGAATGTATACTTCAGGATGTCCGAAAATCCAGAATAAATGCTCCCAAATAATCGTGTTACCTCCTGCTGCTGTAACAAAGAAGTTTGCACCGAACATACGGTCAAACATCATTAATGTTAAACCAACAGTCAATGGAGGGAATGCAAATAAAATAAGTGCAGAAACAACGAAAGTTGACCACGTAAATAACGGCATCCGCATATATGTCATTCCTGGTGTACGCATATTAATAATCGTCACCAAGAAATTAATCCCGCCTATTAACGTACCCAAACCAGATATCTGCAGTCCTAGTACATAGAAATCTATGCCATGCCCTTCAGATTGTAATGCAAGCGAGGCATAAGAAGTCCACCCTGCATCAGGTGCCCCACCCATAAACCATGAAAGATTTAAGAATGTACCACCAAAGAAAAATAACCAAAATCCTAGTGAGTTTAAGAATGGGAACGCAACATCACGCGCTCCTATTTGCAATGGCATTATTGCGTTCATGAGAGCAAAAACCAAAGGCATTGCCGCCAAGAAAATCATCGTCGTACCATGCATTGTTATAATTTCATTGTATAATCCGGCACTTACAAAATCATTGTTTGGAACAGCCAGCTGAATTCGAATAAACATTGCTTCCAGCCCGCCGACAACAAAGAACAATCCGCCGGTTATAAGGTAAAGAATGGCGATTTTTTTATGGTCAACTGTTGTTAAAAAGTCCCATAATGTAGCGCCAAATCCTTTTTTCTTAGCGTACGTACTCACGATTTTACCCCCTTATTCTAATCCGTGTTGACTTATTTGCTTTCCACCTTGAGATTCATCAGATATTCTGTAAGAGCACTGATTTGTTCGTCGTCAAGTTCCCCATAAGTCCCTGTCATTTTATTACCTGGTTTATATTTTTCCGGATCTTCTAACCACTTTCCTAATTCTTCATCAGTATGATCCAAGACACCGGCAATTTTTTCTCGATCGCCAAAGTTAGCTAAGTTTGGTGCTAAACGAGCCGCTTCAGGACGACTATCGTTTGGTGTAACCGCATGACAGCCGATACAGCTTTCAGCAAAGATTTCTTCCCCCTGTTTAGCTACATCGCCTTCAGCAGGAACGGCTTCTTTTACTCCCTGCATATCTTTTACCCATGCAGTAAAGTCATCTTTTGTTTTTGTTTTAACCTTAAAGTCCATTAAAGCATGTGATGGTCCGCATAACTCAGCACATTTACCATGGAAAAGGTTTTCAGCTTCTTTTGATTTTTCATTATCGAATTCAAGATAAAATTGGTTGGTACCATCTGTGTTCGTATCCAATTTCCCACCTACAGAAGGAACCCAGAACGAATGTTTCACATCAGAAGCTTTTAGATTAAAATAAACCTTTTGATCAGTTGGTACAACTAGTTCCTGACTTGTGACAATTCCTAGATCAGGATATTCAAACTCCCACCAGTAAAGGTTAGCTCTAACATTGACAACCAAAGCGTCCTTTGTCTTTCCATCCTTATCTTTCACATCCATAGCCTTTGTATCTGCTAAATCAAACGTTGCCATTACTGTTGGAACAGCAAGGATGATTAGTAGCAAAATCGGAATCGTCGTCCAAATTATCTCTAACTTATGACTTCCTTCCACTTGCTTAGGAATGGAATCGTCTCCCTTCTTGTGGCGGAAACGGAATAAAACAATAACGAATAAAACAACAACCACAATAATGACCAATACCATAATTAATGTACTTAACACCATTAAGTCATATTGAGTTTTTGCAACTTCCCCTGCTGGATTCAGTGCGGACAATTGCGCGTTGCCACAGCCGGCCAAGAAGAGCGTCATAATTGCAAATAATGAGATTAGACGCCAGTTTTGCAGCCTTTTTTTCATAGCTTTAGTAACCCCTCTTTCGTAAAAATTTCCCACATTGTTTAATGCTTTGTGAAAATTCCCTCTATATATTAATTTCCTTTTAAAGAAAGAACTCCTAATAGTACAGGAATCAATACGCCCCTTATTATGAAACTATGTATCCAGCCTGCTTAAAGCAGGCCGCACTATGAAAAGTTTACCATAAAATCGCTTTAGGATGAAGTTAAATCAAGGTTACAATTACCATTACTACAAATAAAATAGTCATATAGTTTAAAGAATAGACAAACATTAACCGAGCCCATTTAATGTCATCTTTCATTTTATACCCATATATTCCAAGTATAAGCCATCCTATACTCAAAGCAGCAGCAAGAATTACATAAAAGTATCCTAGCTCAGCCATGAAAAACGGAAGTGGAATTAAAGCTGCAACCCATAAATTCATTGAAAGCTTCGTTCTCTTAAACCCCTTAACCACTGGCAGCATTGGTATGCCGGCAGCCCGGTACTCTTCTACCCGCTTCATTGCCAAAGCATAAAAATGCGGGGGCTGCCATAAGAACATAAATAAAAAGAGCATCCATGGTAAAGTTCCAAGTTGCGGATCGATAGCCGCCCAGCCGATTAAAGGCGGTACAGCGCCGGAAATACTTCCAACAATCGTATTAGAAACAAATCTTCTTTTAGCAAACATTGTATATAAACCAATATAGGCAATAACTCCAAATAAGCCAATGACGGCAGTGGTCAAATTAGTCAGGGCAAGAAACCCTACGCCAACTGTAATAAGCACAATACTCATAAGCAGCACTTTCCCGGGACTAACTTTTCCAGTCACAGTAGGTCGATTTTTTGTTCTTTCCATAAGAGGGTCTATATCCCGGTCATAATAATTATTGAAACTACAAGATCCAGCCATAATTAACCCGGAACCCGCCAACGTAAAGAGCATTGTATCTAAATTATTTAGAAAATGCATTCCTGAAAAGTGAAGTGCAAGCCACAACCCCGTAAAGGTCGTAATCATATTAGAATTAACAATCCCTACTTTTATTAGAGCGAGGAAGTCTTTCCAAGCAGTTGTTTCTATTTTAGTTGTTTCAATGGGCGCCTCGCTGTCCTTCAAGGCAGCTTCTGATACAGCCCTCATGTTTGACATACATATGTCCTCCTTTATCAATGGCCGCATACAAAAAAGGCCTACAATTACTATATAGTATTATTTCATACTTTTCTATATTTGTAATTAGAGACAGAATGAAATAACCTGGAAATCTGTAATTTTTAACAAAATATAGGATTTCACAATAATAATAATAGCCACTTTGAATTATATTAAATAAACAAATCCAGGAAAATAGCTTCCTTTGCTATTAAAACATACTTTTTGAAGAAATTGTGAACTTTTTTTGTATAATTCTTGACCAATTTGTGTACATCCATAATTAGCTATTTAAACCAGTGCTCTTCGGTATATATTATTTAAGAGAAGCAGGAGAATAAAAGTTTATTAAAAAAACATTTCCTAACTTGTAAAAAAACTGCAAATTGTGTAGTATCGAAAAGGTATGTTTAAGAATTTTTTTATACTATAGGTTAGAAAATATAGTATTATTTTGATTAAAGATAAAATAAAGAAGGTGAAAAACGTGCATCGTGGATTAAAATGGTTGGCCGTTTTTACAACATTCGGGATGCTGCTTATCCTTCTCGGTGGTGCCTTAGTCACAAAGACCGATTCTGGCATGGGCTGTGGGCGTTCATGGCCGTTGTGCGAAGGACAATTAATTCCAAAAGTCATTACAAAAGAATTAGTCATTGAACTCGCTCATCGTGTTATTTCTGGAGCAGTCGGCATTATGGTAGTCGCACTCTCCCTTTGGTCATGGAAAAGCATAGGACATATTCGAGAAACAAAATTCCTCTCGGCTATATCATTTTTCTTCTTATTGGCTCAAGGCTTAATTGGAGCAGCAGCAGTACTGTGGGGACAATCAGATTTTGTACTAGCCCTCCATTTTGGCATTTCACTAATATCGTTTGCCTCTGTTTTTATGTTAACTCTTTTAATATTTGAAATTGATACGAAGTTTAAAGCAGAAGAGCTTATTGTTGATAAACGAATGAAGTTTCATATTGTGGGGATCATTTCTTATTGCTTTGTCGTTGTTTACACAGGAGCACTCGTTAGGCATACCGAGTCTAGTCTTGTTTGTACAGGCTGGCCGACTTGTGTAAACGGTAGCTTCGCTCTCCCATATAATTTGAATCAATGGATTCAAATGGGACATAGGGCTATCGCAGGTTTAATTTTCATATGGGTTACATATGCTGCTTACCTTGCCATAAAGCATTATAAACATCAAAAAGTTTTATATTGGGGCTGGATTACTGCCTTTATTTTAGTTTTCTTACAAGTACTTGCAGGGGCATTCATCATATTTTCTAGACAAAACTTGTTCATTGCCCTATCACATGCTTTATTTATCGCTTGTTTCTTTGGAGTAATGAGTTACCTTCTACTGTTGACCTCTAGAAGTAAACAAAATGCAGCCAGAGTTAATCAAAACTCGTCCAATCAGCACACCCTATCAGCAAAATAGCAAAAAACAGCTGACTAACCATTTGCGGTTTATGTCAGCTGTTTTTTTGTTCACTCTACGTTTGATAGCTTTCTCCTATTGTCTCTCGCTGGATTAGGGTTTATCCATGCAAGATAAAAAGGAGAGTCCAGAACACGGACTCTCCTCAGTTTGTAGCTAAAAGAGGCGCGTAATGGTTCATTCCGTACCTCTTTTAGCATTTTTAACACATTTCATGGAATTTCCCCTGCTTATCAAGGCAACTAAGTCTCTAATTAGTACTGTTTTCCATCGTAATATTGTATCTGCTTTCAGGAACACTTGTGTTCAACTTAATAATCTTTGATTCTTCCTGTTCGAACGGATTTGTCTGAAAGAGTGTTCTTCATAATTCCCCCGATTTGAATGGATCTCCACCTAAATCTGCTTTTGGGTAGCACGTGTTTCCATTTGAGCGTCGGACTAAAATCCAAATTAAATTTTAGAAAGACCGTTGATTGGAGAGTAAGGCGTGAAGACTCCTGCGGGAACAGCGGGACAGGTGAGACCCCGCAGG
>NZ_JAZVJO010000095.1:0-4906 GCF_059453735.1 Peribacillus sp.
CTTCATTCTTTGATTCATCGGCTGCCTCCTTCTTAACATATTAGATAGTACATATGTTTCCCACTAATCTAACTATACTACAAAATGGCATGCGGTAAACCTAAGAGGTATTTATTACCTCATTCTTGGACAACTATTAAATGAAGCTGCCGGTGCCGGAATATGGCTGATTCTGTTTTTGCACCCTAATTAGCTAGTTTTGCACAGAAAATGCTGGCTATTGCACAGGAATTCGCAGGTTTTGCACAGAAAACAGCTTCAATTGCACAGGAATTCTTCAGCTTTGCACAGAAATGCTCCCAAGCGCACAGTTCTTCCCTAATCCGCACATAAACTGCTTTGCCGAACAGGTTAAAAAGTGTATTTTTAACAAAATATCTTGAATTCTCGAGTCAAATCTCTCATTAAGACAGCTAAACGGACGATAGCTTATAAAAAGACAAATCAAAAAAACTTCAAGCACGTAGCTTGAAGTTTCTTTGAACTCATTTATTAAGAGTGTTTTGCAAGAAGCTCTGAAAGTGCTTCTTTCGGTTGGAAACCAACCACTTTGTCTACAACTTCGCCATCTTTTAAGACGATTAAAGTTGGGATGCTCATTACTCCAAATTTACCAGCTGTTTCTTGGTTTTCGTCAACATCGATTTTTACGATCTTAACTGTTTCGCCTAGTTCTGAATCTAGTTCTTCTAGAACAGGAGCGATCATTTTACAAGGTCCGCACCATGGTGCCCAGAAATCTGCAAGAACGAGGCCTTTTTCAGTATCTGTAGTGAATGATTGGTCAGTTGAATGTACAATAGCCATATTAGTTAGCCTCCCGATAGTTACAATTAGTTACTAAAATCAGTATAACACCGTCGTTACAATAGATGCTATTATTTTGCTTCCTTGCTAGCATTCCCTTGCAAAGCCAATTTATACTACGCTTACTTGCGTCATCTATACCTTTAAAGTACACGCTCTTCAAAAGTAAATCAAGGCATCTGCTTGAGGCAGATGCCTTGATTATTTTGTTCTTGCTCTGGAAAATACGGAAGTCCTCGTAAGGCAGCGTCGCTTTTTGTACACTTCGGCTTTTCTTGATCCAGCTGTAGTACAGGCACTTTCGCTTTTCTTGATCCAGCTGCAGTGCCTTGCTTGCTGTGGAAAAGATGGAAGTCCTCAAAAGGCAAAGAACGCCTTTTGGTCCATCCCCTATTTCCTTCACAAGCAGAGCAGGCACTTTCGCTTTTCTTGTTAGGCGTTGACTTTTAGTTTCTTGAATTCTTCAGTAAGTAATGGAACGATTTCGAATAGGTCGCCTACAATGCCGTAGTCGGCTACTTTGAAGATGTTTGCTTCGGGATCTTTGTTAATGGCAACGATTACTTTTGAGTTGGACATTCCGGCTAAATGCTGAATGGCTCCGGAAATACCGCATGCAATGTAAAGGTCTGGGGTAACGACTTTACCTGTTTGGCCAATTTGCAGTGAGTAGTCACAGTAGTCTGCGTCACATGCTCCACGTGAAGCACCAATTGCTCCGCCTAGGACGTCAGCAAGTTCTTTAAGTGGTTCGAATCCTTCTTCACTTTTGACACCGCGTCCGCCGGAAATGACAACTTTAGCTTCGGAAAGGTCAACGCCCTCTGTTGCTTTTCTTACTACATCTTTAATGATGGCACGCAGATCTTTAATTTCAACATTTAGAGAAGCTGTGTCCCCAGTGCGGGTTTCATCCTTCTCAACTGGATCGATATTGTTAGGGCGGATTGTCGCAAAGATGATTCCATCAGTCACAATTTTCTTTTCGAATGCTTTACCGGAATAAATAGGACGAGTAAAGACTAAGTTGCCGCCCGTTTCTTCGATAGAAGTTACGTCAGAAATTAATCCAGAATTTAATTTACTTGCAATACGGGGTGCAAGGTCTTTTCCTAGTGCTGTATGTCCGAATATAATGCCTTCAGGTTTTTCTGTTTCGATAACTGCAAGGATTGCTTGTGCATATCCGTCAGATGTATATTGGTTAAGCTTTTCATCCTCAACCGTCACAACGCGGTCTGCTCCATATTGAATAAGTTCTGCTCCAAGAGATTGGATGCCTTCACCAATTAATACCCCTACGATTTCACCGCCGTCTGCTGCTAGTTTAGCCGCTCCAATTGCTTCAAACGATACGTTTCTGAGAGAACCTTCACGTGTCTCCCCTAAAATGAGAAATTTTCTTGCCATTATAAAAACCTCCTGTGCTCTATTTTTTATGTTTGCTCGAGCTTACACCTATTAGTCAGAGTTAGATTACTTTAGCTTCTGAACGAAGTAATTGGACCAATTCAGTTACTTGATCTTTAATTTCACCACTAAGTACTTTCCCTGCTTCTTTTTTCGGCGGGAGGTAAATTTCAAGTGTTTTCGTTTTTGCTTCAACATCTTCTTCTTCAAGATCTAGATCATCCAGTTCTAATTCTTCAAGCGGTTTTTTCTTCGCTTTCATAATCCCTGGAAGAGACGGATAACGCGGCTCGTTTAATCCTTGCTGTGCCGTTACAAGCAATGGAAGTGATGTTTCGATAATTTCAGAGTCACCTTCAACATCTCGGGTAACGCTTACATTTCTATCGCTGATTTCAAGCTTAGTGATTGTCGTAATATACGGAATTTCCAAAAGCTCAGCCACACGTGGTCCCACTTGTCCTGATCCTCCGTCAATGGCTACGTTCCCAGCTATGATTAAATCTGCTTCTTTATCTTTAAGGTATTCAGCAATAATTTTAGATGTAGTGAATTGATCCCCGTTTTCAATATCATCTTCTATATTGATTAATACCGCTTTATCAGCACCCATCGCTAATGCCGTACGAAGTTGTTTCTCTGCTTCTTCTGTTCCTACAGAAATCACGGTTACTTCGCCGCCTTGTGCATCGCGGACCTGGATCGCTTCTTCAACTGCATATTCATCGTATGGATTAATAATAAATTCCGCTCCATCTTCATTAATTTTGCCGCCGGAAAGCGAAATTTTTTCTTCTGTATCAAACGTTCTTTTTAATAGTACATAAATATTCAAGATAATCCCTCCCAGTTATGTTATGTCTGAAGATTATGATATCCACCACATATAAAACTTCTACATATAATGCTCATTTCCTCTTAAACTCGTAAATTTATTATTTACCCTTGAAAACAGGTTCTCTTTTTTCTATAAAAGCACGAATACCTTCTTGGGCATCTTCTGAAACAAAGATCGTACCAAATGCTTCTGCTTCCTTTTCAACACCCTTATAAAAATTATCTGATTTAGAATAATTTAATAATTCAATAGCTGTTTTTAATGCAAGCGGTCCCTTTTTAGCTATTTTTTGAGCCATTTTAATTGCGTTTGGCATAAGCTCATCCTCAGGATATGCATGATTGGCTAGACCATATTGAGCCGCCTCTATCCCTGTGATTGGGTCTGAGGTGAACATCATTTCTGCAGCCTTCGCTGGTCCTACGAATCTAGGCAATCGCTGTGTGCCAGCAAATCCTGGTACAAGGCCGAGCTGAAGTTCAGGTAAACCAAGTTTTGCCTGTTCCGTTACGAGACGAATATGACAGGACATCGCTAATTCAAGTCCACCGCCTAATGCTGCTCCATGAATAGCCGCAATAACTGGCTTCGGGTACGTTTCTATTTTCTCAAAGATTTTTTGTCCATCTTCTGAAAGATTTGAAAAGCCTTCTCCACTCTTAATGGTGGTAAATTCCTTAATATCTGCACCAGCTGAGAAAAATCGGCCATCACCATGGATAAGGACTACACGGACATCTTCACTTTCCTTCATTTCATCAAACAGAGCCGACAGCTCCTGAATAATGCCTGAAGAAAGAGCGTTTGCTGGAGCACGTTGAATGGTGACTACAGCTACATGATTTTCAATCGAATGCCTTAAAAATTCCATTCCATTGCCCTCCTTCTAAGGGATAACTATGTACTTTATATCTGAAGGGCTGGCAGTATCACCAGCCCGTACAGCCATTAATTCTTGCAGGCACATCCGCCTAGTAATAATTGATGAACCGCTTCAGCTTGTTTCGGTAAGGAATATTTTTGATCATTCATCACCCATGTTGTCGCCGTTTCATCGATTGTACCAAAGATCATTTGCCTTGCTAGTTTCACACTCAAGTCAGGAAGAAATGCCCCGGTTTCTTTACCTTCGATAATGATGCTGTCTATAAGATTTAAATATCCTCTTAATACATCATTTATTCGAAGCCGCAGTTCCTTATTTGATTGTCTTAGCTCAAGCTGAGTAACAACGGCAAGATGAACATCATCGGACAAGATTTGAAAGTGCTTTTTAATCAAGACAAGTAGTTTCTCCTGAGCGCTTTCCTTGCTGCTGATTTCTAACTCGATTTGTTCAACAAAGTAGCCCATTTTCTCTTGAAATAAAGAAATTAAGATATCTTCTTTGTTTTTAAAATAAAGATAGATGGTTCCATCTGCTACCTTAGCTTGCTTAGCGATTTTGGAAACTTGAGCTTGATGATAGCCATTTTCTGCAATGATTACGACGGCTGCATCAATAATCTGTTTGTACTTCGGTCTGTTGCTTTTCACAATGGTTCCCCTTTCAGAGAAAATGAATGAATCATCATTCATATTTCTATAATAGAATGTTGCTCTCTTGCTGTCAAGGAAAAAGCTACTATTTAAGGGTACTATAAAGTTTGTCCAATAACCATCTAAAAAAACAGGAGCAAGTTTTGCCACTCCAACTCAGTTTATGCGTTTTTTAAATCTGTTTCTGCTAGCTTCTTTACTTCTTCATCAACCAATGACCTTCTCAGGATCTTACCAACGGCTGTTTTAGGTAATTCATTACGGAACTCATAAACTCTTGGTACTTTGTATGCCGCCAGATGTTTTCTAGCG
>NZ_JAZVJO010000096.1:0-4642 GCF_059453735.1 Peribacillus sp.
CCTTCCCAATGATAATGATATAAACAGGTAGCTGTATTTTCCCCAACGGCTACCTATTTAACTTTCTTAGCATAATACTTTTCCTCTTTAATGAGCTCCCAGGCATTTTCAAAATATCGTTGGATATCAGGTAATGTAGTACATGTTCGATCAGAAAACCAAAAAAATGCCTGACAAACGGTTTTGGAGGGTGAAGAATTTTTGTATTGGTACTCAGTCCAAGGCGAGGATGGAATCGAAGTAACCAACTCCGCACATGAAATTGATCAGCTTCATTTACAGTATTGGGAGAAATGTATCGATCCAGACTTTAAACCTGTTGATTTGGAAACGAAGGGTTATGATTCCAAAAAAATAAGAAAAATGATGTCTAACTAAAAACCGGCCAACTATTGGCCGGCTCCTGGTTATTGATTTGCCAGTATAACAGCTATATCATCTTGTATCTTCGTAATTCCCTCTTCGTCTACAAAATTATTAAAAAGAATGGAAAATATTAATTTTTCACCTTTTTTATTCGTGACATAGCCTGATAAGGAACTTACCGAGGTTATTGTCCCTGTTTTTGCTTGAACATTGCCAGCTGCTGGGGTTTCCTTCATACGATTTCTTAATGTCCCCCCTATCAACCGATCACTGTTTCCTGCAAGCGGAAGGGAATTTACATATACCGAAAACCATGACTTTCCTTGGACCGAGAATAAGAGCTTTGATAATTCATTGGCTGGAACCAAATTCACATGAGAAATACCAGAACCATCACGCATCATTAGTGAATTCGTATTTACATCGAATGATTTCAACGTGTTTTCTACTACCTCTAAACCCTTTTCCCAGCTGCCTTCCCCAAAACGAACCTTCCCCATTTCCTTAACAAGCATTTCTGCATGGCCATTATTGCTCAGCTTCATAAAAGGCACGAGCAGTTCTGATAACGGCATTGAGCTGTGACTTGCAATTACGGTAGCTTTCTTTGAAATCTGTCCTATCTTCGCTTTCCCTGTAACCTTGATTCCTTGTTCGTTCAACGATTGCTTAAATAAATCCAAGGCGTAGCCATTTGGCTCCCATACGGCCACCCATTGCCTTGTCTTACTTGCTTGCAGTGGTATAGTCCCCTCAATCGTAATTGTATTGCTGCCATGCTCGCGCGTGATCTCAATATCTTTTTTCCCATCTGCTGCCACTGTTTTCGCATGATTGATGATCTTAACGTAATCAGTTTTAGGAACAACGTTGACCGAGGCATCCTTACCTGACACGTTACCCGGATTCACCTCAACTATTACAGTTCCTGTATCATAATCTTCATTGGGTGAAGCGGTTAAAGCTGATACAGCAGCTCCATAATACTCTGCTTCATCCATCCAGCTAAGATCCTCTGAATAACGTTCATCATCATACCAAGTATCGTCGGCAATCACGTTTCCATTAATCAGCTTAATGCCGCTTTTCTTTACTTCAGCTGCTAATTGATCAAAATCGCTCTTTAACAGGGTTGGATCTCCCTTACCCTTTATGTAGATATTCCCGTTAAGGATCTTTCCATGTTTGTTTCCGTCAGTGTATACCTCTGTTTTGAACCGATAATCCTTTCCGAGTGTTTCTAATGCGGCCGCGGCTGTTAATAACTTTTGATTAGAAGCCGGACGTAATCGTGTGTCTGCTCCTTTCTCAAATATAATTTCACCGCTTGAACCATTACGAATACTGACTCCTGCAAGTGCCCCTTCCAATTTTGGTGTGTTAAGGGCATTCGTTATCTGTTGCCCTAATTTCCCTGACTCATCCAGCGCATAAACCGACTCCTTGTCAGTATGTAAATATGGAAACGCTGCAAACATGATAATAAGAAATAAGGCCAGACACCATTTAATTTTTTTAATCAAGAATTCATCACCCCTCCATGTCTATTTATTCTTCATGTTCGAGAAGATGATGCTGTAACCCTTTATTTTCCTTCTAGTAATAAAGAAGTATTTTTTTCTTGTTTCAATCCTAATTTACGCTCTCATTTATATTTCATTCGTATCCAATATGAAACAAAGTAGAATATAAATGTCGAAAAACTGGCTAGTAATAAAAGAATAACTCGTATTTTGTATTCCACGTTCGAGAAAAATTCATCTAATACTAAAGTCAGGCTCGTTTAAAAATTTCTAAGTATTTTGTCTTATATGAACCACAAAAAAATGGGCATGGTATATACCATGCCCAATAGATAGTTATTATCTATTTAACTATATTAGTTACGGAAATTTTTTGTACGGTCGATTGGACCATCAATTGGATCACGCTGAGTGTCGAGAGTATCATTACGTGCTCCTAGATTCACTCTAGGCTCAGCATATTCAGCACCATGTTTTGGTGCATGAGGATCCACTAAGATTAAAAGCTTTCCGGATTTTACCTCTGTTTCATAGTGCCCAGCTTCAGCTTCAGGAATTCCCATTCCAATCAATGCTCCTGCAAGACCGCCAGTTCCGGCACCAACAGCTGCTCCTGCAAGTGTGGCTGCAATTGGTCCAGCCGCTAGAACCGGCCCGATTCCTGGAATAGCTAATGCACCAATTCCAGCTAATAACCCGGCTGTTCCACCAAGGATTCCACCTGTTGCAGCACCAGCCGCAAGACCTTCTTCAGTTTTCGTACCAGTTTCTGCATTTACAGTTTTCACTTCATCACGGTCTTTAGCTACGACCGAAATATCATCACGGCTATAACCCTGAGCTTTCAAATCCTCAACTGCACGAATTGCTTCTTCACCGTTATCATATACTCCAACTACACGTTTATCCATCTTGATCATCCTCCTAAAAAAAAGTGATGTATCTGTGTCTCTGTTTTTAAATACCCCAGGTTCAGAAAAAATAACCTGTTATTCAGAAAGAAAATTCGTCAAAAAACGAACGTTCATCTTATACACATCCCTTAATTTCATCTTAATATTGTAAAAACATGAATGTTTGAGTACCTAATGGGTATAGATACAATACGACAAGATAAACACAGGAGGTAATTTTTTTTATGCTTACTGATTTACTTAAAGACTTGGTTTCGATTAATAGTTCAACAAAGGAAGGAGCAAATGAAGCAGTTGAATTCTGTTCTAATTGGCTTTCAGAACAAGGATTATCTGTGAATACCCTAACGAACAACGGATACAAAATGCTTGTTTCTGAACTTGGACAAGGCGATAAAACCATTATTTTAAATGGTCATGTTGATGTTGTCAGCGGGAATCCTGATCAATTTATTCCTTATGAAGAAGACGGAAAGCTCTATGGCCGAGGAACAGCTGATATGAAAGCTGGCGTTGCTGCAATGATGTGCGCGTTCGCTGAATTGCAAAAACAAGACATTCGTGTCCGGATCCAACTGCAAATAGTATCAGATGAAGAAATCGGTGGTCTTAATTGTTCTGGGTATTTAGCTAAAAATGGCTACCGAGGTGACTTTGTCATCTGTGCTGAACCGACGCAGTTAGGGATTGGCCTTCAAGCTAAGGGAGTGTTACAACTTGATATCGAAGTAGACGGCATGCCCGCTCATGGCAGCAGACCATGGGAAGGGATTAACGCCATTGAGAAGTCTTATGAAATTTATGAAAAAATACGTACCCTTCCATTTGCTTCTGAAAGTTCAGACCTCTATCGCTCTCCTTCAATTAATCTAGCCATGCTGCATGCAGGTGAAGTTTACAATAAGGTACCTGGTAAATGCTTAATGAGTCTCGACATCCGCTACCTGCCGACACAAAATAAGGATGACATCATTGAGCAAATTCAATCCATTACAGATGGGAAAGTCACGATGAAAATGTTTGGGATACCGGTGCGAACAAAAGAAAACGAACCATTTATCTCTTTGTTAAAACCCGTTATCGAGAATATCACAAACGAAAATGCTCGAGTCTTTGGACAACATGGTTCAGCAGATACTGTTTTCTTTTCAGCCTTCGGTATTCCTTCCATTGAGTTTGGACCGAGTGGAGCCAATTGGCATGGTGACCGTGAATATGTACTTCTTGATTCCGTACAGGACTATCAACAAATGCTCATAGATTTTGCCAACGAGTTTGTTCATTTACGCACAAACCAACAAAACATCGGATAATAAAGAATGGCTCTCTACTGCGAGAGCCATTTTTTTAAGCGCAGTGCTCTTTCGTTTCAGTTTTCTCCTCTTTCTTCCATAGACCATGCTGATTACAATAGAAAAGCTGCCGACTTTCATTTTAGGGATGCGTACTTCTGGATTTTGTTCTGGATAAAGCTTTACTAAAAGTATCCAATCTCAACTAACATAGGCAACGAAAGATCTTTTTGTGTCATCTTTTTTTCTCTATGAAGAGTCAAAGTCAACTTTTCATTCTTGCTGCAATCCATATTTTTCACCTCCAATAAATGATACCCACTAACTAATTAATCCACAATCAACGGTCCGTAGAGTGACAAATTATCATTTTCCAGCTTTATATTTTTTCTGTAATAAAAGAGAGGACCATTTATATGATTGATCTAGCAGCAATCTACACAAAACGGGAGAATAGCGGCCTTATTACATGTGTTTTTTGTAAAAAAAGTTCCAATTACCTAGTTTATTTTTCTACACGTTTAGTATATGCAACTTACGAAATACT